>NZ_JBSWCE010000047.1:0-43867 GCF_056780015.1 Micromonospora sp. R311 | reverse complement strand
CAACAAGACCGGCGCACCCGTCACCCGGTCACTGATCGCCTACGACCACTGACCGGGATTCGGAACTACTCGTCTAGGCCTTCACCGTCGAGGTGGCACCCGGGCGCGAGGCGTCGTGGGCGGGATCACCCGCCGATCTTCCCGGTGCCGTCGCGCGAACGTCGTCCCACGTCCACACCGAGCGAAGCCCGATCGCGTCGTGTCCCGACAGTTTGCGCGTCGTCGCCAGGTACCGTGCGGCGAGTTGGCCGAGGGCCTTGCGTTCCTCGCGGTACTCGTCCCTGGTCCAGCGGCGGGACATGGCACATTCCCAGAGTCGGTCGACCTCCCGGTCGAGGCTGGGCACCAGGGCGGTGCCGGCCGGCGAACCGACGAGCAGCACGGCGTACATGGCGCTGTTCCAGGCGACCGTCGCCTCCCGGTAGTGCTCCATCGCGGCCGACGCCTCGTCGCTCCGCTTGTCCTCCAGGTAGGCGAGGTTCATCAGGCGCCGGACCAGGGACTGGAGCGCCGACAGCAGGTCGATCGCTGCCTTCAGCTCCGCGTCACGTCGCCACCGGGTCCGATCGTGCCGGACGGTCGCCAGAGCCACGAGCAGCCCACCGGCGATCGCGAGCACACCCCCCACGAGTGAGCCGAGGACAGCCTCCATGGCGTCCAGTGTGCAGCCGCGACACAAGGCGGGCGACGACGCCCTCAGGCGCGCAGGCGGCGGACGAGTTTGCGCAGGCCGGCCTGCCAGCCGTCGGGATCCTCGGCGCGGCGGCGGGCGTATCCGGCGACCTCGGGGTGCGGCAGGATGAGGAAGCGCTCCTCGGCCAGCCCGGCGATCACCGCGTCGGCGACGTGGTCGGGGGTGAGGATCGCGCCGGACGCGGCGATCACCCGCGCGCCGAGGTGGCCGGCGGCCAGCCCGTCGGCGAGCATCGGGGTGTCCACCCCCTGCGGGCAGAGCGCGCTGACCCGCACGCCCTGGTCCCGGTAGGTGACCGCGAGCCACTCGGCGAAACCGACCGCGGCGTGCTTGGTGGCGGTGTACGGGGCGTCGCCGACCGCGGTCAGCACGCCCGCCGCCGAACACGTGGCGAGCAGGTAGCCGCCGCCGCGGGCCAGCATCCCGGGCAGCACCGCCCGGGCGGCGTAGACGTGGGCGAGCACGTTCACCCGCCAGGCGCGCTCCCAGTCGGCGTCGGGCAGTTCCACTCCGCCGCCGGTGGCCACGCCCGCGTTGGCGCAGAACAGGTCGATCCGGCCGTACCGCCGCTCGGTGTCGGCGACCAGCGCGCGGACCTGCCCCTCGTCGGTGACGTCGAGGGCGGCGGGGTGGGCGACCGGGCCGATGCCGGCGGCGACCGCCTCGGCCGCGTCGGCGTCGAGGTCGGCCACCACCACGGCGGCGGCGCCCTCGGCGGCGAACCGGCGGGCCAGCGCGGAGCCGATCCCGCCGGCCCCGCCGGTGATCACGGCGATCCGGTCGGTCAGGTTCATCTCCGCACCTCCCGCCCGCCGGCCGCCGGGACCGGGGCGGGGCCGAGCCGGCCGATCAAATCGGTCAGCGCGGCCGCGCCGCCGGCGGTCAACTCGGGCGTGGGCAGCAGCGCCAGCACCGGCACGTCCACCCCGGCGTCGGCGTAGCGGGCGACCTGGTCCCGGCAGTGCTCCGGTGAACCGTGCAGCACCAGCGCGTCGACCACCTCGTCGGGCACCGCCGCGCCGGCGCCGCGCCGGTCACCGGCCGCCCAGGCCCGCCACATCGGCCCGAGCACCTCCTCCCGGCCCAGCCAGCGGTGGAACTCGGCGTACGCCGGGACGGTGAGGTAGCTGGTGATCAGCCGGCGGCCCAGCGCGCGGGCGTGCGTGGCGTCCTCGGTGGGGCAGACGAAGATCCGGGTGACCACCTCGAAGCCGGCCCGCCGCTCGCCGACCTCGGCGAGCGCCCGGGGCACGTCGTCGGCGGCCAGCCAGTTGAGGATGACCCCGTCGGCCTCGGCGGCGGCCAGCCGCAGCATGCCGGGGCGCAGCGCGGCGAGCAGGACCGGTGGCGGCACGGCCGGTGGCCGCTCCAGGGCGAACCGGCGGACGGTGAAGGTGTCGAACACCGCGTCCACGGTCTCCCCGCCCAGCGCGGCCCGCAGGAAGCGCAGCACGTCCCGGGTCCGCCGGAACGGTTCGGTGAACGGCACGGCGTTCCAGTCCCCCACCACCACCGGCGAGGAGGCGCCGATGCCGAGCGCGAACCGGCCGGGCGCGGCCTCGGCGAGCGCGGCGGCGCTCATCGCGAGCAGCCCGGGGCCCCGGGTGAACACCGGGGTGATCGCGGTGCCCAGGCGCAGCCGGGGCTGCCAGGCGGCGGCGAGCGCCAGCGGAGTGAACGCGTCGGCGCCGTTGACCTCAGACGACCAGACGTCGGTGAACCCGGCCTTCTCGAGGACGGCGTAGACCGCGGCGTGGTCGGCCAGCGGGATCCCGCCCAGCGGCACCGTCATTCCCCATCGATTCGTCACCGGTCGATCGTGCCCGCTCGCCGCGACCCGGATCAAGATTCCGCTCGCCGGTTTCCCGCTTGCCGGACGGCACCGCGGCTTGACGACCACATAGACGAACCCCGGCTCAGCGGTTGTCGCCGCTGCCGCCGAGCACCCCACGGCCCTGGCGGCTGGCCAGCTTGGCCAGGTTGGCCGTCGCGATGTCGTCCAGCGACAGGTCGAGGTAGTCGGCGAGCACCGCCACGTACCAGAGCACGTCACCGAGTTCCTGGGCGATGTCGGCCCGGTCGATCCGCGACTCCTCGCTATCGAGGTCGCGGACCCACTTCTTGAACTTCTCGGCGATCTCACCCGACTCGCCGACCAGCCCGAGCACCAGGTGGAGCAGCTCGTTCCTCTTGTCACGTGGGGCGGCGGTACGGAGGGCCCCACGCTGATACTCATCCAGGTCCATGGCCGGCCAGTATGCCTCCCACCCGACCGGCCGGGCCCGACTACGGCCGCAGGAAGGCCGCCGGCGAAAGCACAACCGCGCGATCTTCTGCCTGGCCGTGGGCCGGAATCATGCGGTGGGCCAGGATCAGTCGAGCAGGCCGGCCTGGTGGGCGAGGATCGCCGCCTGCACCCGGTTGGCGAGGTCCAGCTTCGCGAGGATCCGGCTGACGTGGGTCTTCGCCGTCGCCTCGCTCATGTAGAGCGTGGCTGCGATCTCGGTGTTCGACAGACCGCCGCCGACAGCGACCAGCACCTCCCGTTCCTTGTCCGTGAGCACGGCCAGCCGCTGCTCGGCGTCGCTGTGCCGGTCCGGCGTCGGCTCGGCGAATTTCCGGAGCAGCCTGCGGGTGATGCGTGGGGAGATCATCGCGTCGCCGCGCGCTGCGCTGCGCACCGCGGCGAGCATGTCGTCGGCCGAGGCGTCCTTCAGCAGGAATCCGACGGCGCCGTTGCGCAGCGCGGTGTGCACGTACTCGTCGAGGTCGAACGTGGTGAGCACGACGACGTACGGCGGCGGGTGGAGCCGGGCCATCCGCTCGGTCGCCGTCAGCCCGTCGCCTCGGGGCATCCGGATGTCCATGAGCACGACGTCGGGCTGGAGCGTCCGTGCGAGGGCGACGGCCTCGACGCCGTCGGACGCCTCGCCCGTCACCGTGATGTCGGGTGCCGCCTCCATGATGGTGCGCAGCATCGCACGCACCATCCACTCGTCGTCGACGAGAAGAACCCTGACCGGACTGATGGGAGAGGTCACCGCTCCTCCCCCCGGGAGATCGGCACCTCGGCGATCACCTCGAAGCCGCCGTCGGAGGTGGGGCCCGCGGTGAACTCGCCGCCGACCAGCCGCACCCGCTCCGCCAGCCCGAGCAGCCCGTGGCCGCCGACCGGCAGTGAAGCATCGGTGACGTGCCGCCCCCGTCCGTTGCTGACCGACACTCGCAGCAGTTGCGGGGTCTGCTGGATGCGTACCCGGGTCCGTGCTCCCGGTGCGTGCTTGTGCACGTTGGTCAGCGCCTCCTGGACGAAGCGGTAGGCCGTGTGGTCCACGATCAACGGGGGCCGTTCTCCCGCCGGGTTCGCCACGTCGAGGGTGACGGGGATGCCGATCCGTCGGGACTCCTCGATCAGGCCGTCCAGATCGGCCAGTCCCGGCTGCGGACTGAGCGGGGCCTCGTCGTCGTTGCGCAGGACGGCCACCAAGGAGCGGAGTTCGGCGAGGGCCTCGCGTCCGGTCGCTCCGATCTGTTGTCCGATGGTGACGGCTTCCTCGCCCTTGGCAACCTCCAGCGCCGTGGCCTGCAGCACCATCAACGAGACCCGGTGCGTGACCAGGTCGTGCATGTCACGGGCGATCTGAGCCCGTTCGTCGCTTCGGGCGCGGGCAACGCGCTGCTGCTGCTCACGTTCGATGCGTTCGGCCCGCTCCCGGATGCGTTCCACCAGTTCGTGCCGGGTGCCGACGTACATGCCCAGAAGCGCCGGCGCGACACACACCGCCATGCTGATCGGAATCGCACCGTCGGCTCCGGCGAACTGCCAGATCGGGATGCCCACGAGGACAGCGGATGCCAGCGTACCGGCGGTGACCTTGGGCCATGCGGTGGTGCGCTCGGCGAGCGTGTACAGCGCGACCGCGACGGCCGTATGAGCTGGCACGAGAGCGTTCGCCAGCAGTGATCCCGCCAGCGCGACCACCGGGAGCCTGCGCCGCCACCCGGTCAGCAGCCCGACTCCCACGGCGAGCGGGACGCCGAGCCAGAGCGGCGGGAGGCGGTCGTCGAGTCCGGCAAGAGTCGGCCCGAAGAAGTCGGTGCCGAACTCGCCTGTCGCCGTGAACACCGCGACGACGAGCGCCACTGCCGTGTCGGTCACAGGGCGGCGGGACCAGGGCACCGCCGGGTGCGGGTCGTGCGCAGTCATCGTGCTCCAGGCTAGGCACTCCCGCTGGTGTGCCGCGTCAGCAGAAAGTTGTACCCGACACCGGGGAATCTCGGCCGATCCAATGATCCGCATTCCCGGATCGGCCGACGTCCGGGCACGCGACGACCGGCAACGCTGGTCGCATGGTCATCCAAGAACGGCTCGGCCGGTGGCTCGGCCCCAGAAACCTGCAGTTCGCCTTCGGGGTCTTCGCACTCCTCGCGGGGGCCTTGATCGCACTGCGGCAGGACGCCCACCATCCCCTGTTCCAGACTGCCGGGACAGCGGGGTACGCAGTTGCCGCGGTGCTCTCCTTCGGGACCTGGTACGCGCTCGGCCGCGCGGCGGGCGCCGGCCGGGCCCGGCGGATCCTGATCGTCTTCCACCTGCTCTTCATTCCCGCGCAGTTCCTGTTCCTGCTCGCCCATCAGCTGCCGTGGCTCGGCATGCTGCTGTCGGCAGTGATCACGGTCGGGCTGAAGCCGCGCTTCCCCCGGCTCGGACGGATGTCGCGCAAGGTGTGGCTGACGCTGCACATCGGCATCGGCGTCGGCTGGCTGGGCATCTCCCTCGCGATGCTCACGCTCTCCGTCGTCGGGGTCACCACCGACAGGCACGAGGTGCGGCATGGCGCCTACGTGCTCATGGACACGTTCAACCTCGCGCTGGCGATCCCGAGCGTCTTCCTCGCGATCATCACCGGTGTGGTGGTATCGCTCGGCACACCCTGGGGGCTGGTCAAGCACCGCTGGGTACTCGCCAAGTTGATCATCGCGCTCAGTCTGCCGGTCCTCGCCACCTTCGAGGGCCCGTGGATCGACGAACTGGTGGCGCGCAGCGAGGACCCGGTTGCCGAACCCGGCGGCACCGGAATCCTGCTGGTCGGCGCCATGGCGCTGTTCCTCGCCCTGCTCTGGACCGCGACGATCCTCTCCGTCTTCAAACCCGGCGGCAGGACGCGCTGGGGGCGCGGCGAGCACCCGCGAGGGCGGCCCTCGGAGACCGCCGTGGCAGTGGGCACCGTTCAGCCGGTCGCCGACAGCCCGCCGGCGGCGGCGACCCCGCCGTCCAGAGCATCCAGAACCGCCGATGCGTACCCGCCAAGAAGCGCTAGCCTCCACGCGTGACCTTCTCGATCGTCGCCCGCTCCGCCGACGGCCGCCTGCACGGCGTGGCGGTGGCCAGCAAGTTCCTCGCCGCCGGGGCGCTCGTCCCGGCCGCCGAGGCCGAGGTCGGCGCGCTCGCCACCCAGGCACACGTCAACCTCGCCTACCGGCCGCAGGGGCTGACCATGCTGCGCACCGGGGTCGCCGCGGCCGACGTGGTGGCCGGGCTGGTCGCCGCCGACCCGGACCGGGCCCATCGCCAGCTCGGCGTGGTCGCCGCCACCGGCCCGGGCGCGACCTTCACCGGCGAGCAGTGCCACAACTGGGCGGGCGGCCAGGCCGGCGACGGCTGGGCGGCGCAGGGCAACATCCTGGCCGGCCCGCACGTGATCGACGCGGTGCGGGACGCCTGGCTGGGCGGGGGCGTGCTGCCCTTCCCCGACCGGCTGCTCGCCGCGCTGCGCGCGGGCGACCAGGCCGGCGGTGACCGGCGGGGGCGGCAGAGCGCCGGGCTGCTGGTGGTCGAGCGCGGCGGCGGGTACGGCGGCACCAGCGACGTGCTGATCGACCTGCGGGTGGACGACCACCCCGACCCGGTGACCGAGCTGGGCCGGCTGCTCGCGGTGCACACCATGCTGTTCAGCCGGCCCGACCCGGCCACCCTGCTCGACCTGACCGGCGCGGTCGCCGCGGAGGTCGGCGCGCTGCTCACCACGCTCGGCCACCCGGTCGACCCGGCCGACCCGGAGGCGGCGCTCTTCTCCTGGGCCGGCATGGAGAACCTGGAGGAGCGGCTGGTGCCGGGGCGGATCGACCCGCTGGTGCTGGACCACCTGCGCAAGGCGGTGCCGCAGGTGCCGGCTCCCCGGGCGGCGGCGGATCCGCTGGCCTGACGCCTGCGGGCGGCCAGCGACGCGGGCCGCCGGCCGGATCGCTTCGGCGCCGCGTCGCGGGGCGGCAGCGTTCCCGGCCGCACCGACCGGATCACCGGCGGTCAGCCGGGGGAGCCGGGTCAGCCGCCGAAGGACAGCCAGCGGAAGTCGGCGGCCTCGACGGCGGCCCGCTCCCGGTCGGTGAGGTCGGCCCGGCCGGTCGCCTTACGGATCAGCGTGAGCCGGTCCCAGCCCAGCTCGGCCGGGACCGGGCGGCCGCCGGTGAGCAGGTCGGCGACCACCTCCGCCGCGGTCGGGGTGAGCCACGGCCGCCGGTCCAGCGCCGCTGCCAGGTCCAGGCCGTGCACCGCGACCTCCACCACCCGGGTACGCAGGAACTCGCCGAGTTCCATCGCGTCGCCGTGCCGGGTGCGCACCACCCGGCCCGGCGGGGCCGCGTCGACCGCGTCGAGGGTGGCACGCCAGGCCCGGTCGACGTCCGCCACCAGGGCCGCGCCGTCGAGTTCCCGGGCCTCCCGCCGGCCGGCGTCGACCCGGTCGGCGTCCACCGCCGGGGTGAACTTGGCGGCGCCGTAGTAGCCGGCCGCGTCCACCTCGGCGCGGGGCGGGGCCGGCGCGGCGAGCATGTCGGCCAGCCGCCCGACGCCGGTACGCACGTGCGCGAGCAGCTCCCGCACGGCCCACGGCCGGCAGTCGGTGGGCCGGTCGAAATCCGCCTCGTCGAGCTCGCGCAGCACCTCGCCCAGCCGGACGCACTCGTCCCGGAACGCGGTACGTACCGTCTCCACCCGATTCTCCCCCGTCGCCGCCGGCCGCCCGTACCTTCGCACAGGCGCCGCGACCGTCCGGGCCGCACCCGGCCGTTTCGGCGCCCGCCCGGCGGGTACGCGCGACCGGGCCGACGGAGAGGAGCATCAGGGATGGCCGGGATCATGATGCGCAGCACCGCGTTCAACGACCACGACCGGCTGCCGGATCGCTTCGCTCGGGACGGCGACAACGTCTCGCCGCCGCTTCAGTGGGCGCAGGTGCCGGAGTCCGCGGTCGAGCTGGTCCTCTTCGTCGAGGACCCGGACGCGGGGAAGACACCGTTCCTGCACTGGCTGGTCACCGGGATCTCGCGGACCTCGGACGGCTCGCCGGAGGGCGGCGTGCCCCTGGGCGGCCGGGAGTGGCCCAACGGCTTCGGCGAGACCGGCTGGGGTGGTCCGCAGCCGCCGCGGGGCGACGATCCGCACCGCTACTTCTTCCGCCTGTACGCGCTGGAGCGGCCGTTGGAACTGCCCGACTCACCCCAGGTGCCCGACGTCTACCGGGCGCTCACCGACAAGGAATTCGCCAGCGGCACGATGGTCGGGACCTACTCCCGCTCGCGCTGAGCGTCAGCCCGGGCGGCGTGGCACCAGCCGGTGCACGGCGGTGAGCACCAGCGCCATCACCAGGCCCATCGTTCCGGCGATGCCGGCGGCGCTGCCGGCGTAGCCGATGAACAGTGGTCGCCGGGACAGCTCGTCGGGTGGGGTGGCGCGCAGGTCGACCAGCCAGGAGAGAGCGAGCGCGCAGGCCACCACCGCGAGCGCGCCGCCGATGCCGAGCACCGCGGCGGCGACCCGGTGCCCGTCGGCCGACTCCACCCGGGCCTGTTCCCGCTGGGTGACCAGGAGCAGCAGCCCGGCCAGCGCCGCCCAGACGCCGACCACCAGGAACGCCGCCACGGCGTCGCTGGGCCGGTGCCAGCCGGCGGAGAGGGTCGCCACCCCGGCGATCGCGGCGTAGCCGGCGCCGAGGAACGCGCCGAGCGCCCGGATCGTGCGGGGCAGCACGAGCACCAGCGCCACCGCCACCGAGGCGGCGACCGTGGCGTGCCCGCTGGGCAGGCTGTTGCCGGCGTACGCCCGTTGCAGGTCGATGCCGTAGTCGGGCCGGTCCAGGCCGTGCTTGAGCAGCTGGGTGGTGATGTTGGCGCCGACGATCAGCAGGGTGGCCGTGACGGCCAGGGCGATCCGGCCCCGGATCAGCGCGATGAAGCCGATCACCGCGGTGGTCGCCAGCAGGGACACCACCGACATGGCGTTGAGGATCCGGTCCACCGGCCCGTCGATGCGGTCCTGGCCGATCCGGTTGCCGGTCAGCGCGACCGTGTCGACCCACTGGCCGATGCCGGTGTGCACCGCGATCCGCCACACGACGAGGAAGGCGGCCGCCTGGACGATGGCCATCACGACCAACCAGACCGCCGTCCCACCCCTTGCCGTCGTGCGCACCCGCACACGGTAGCCGGGCCGCTGCCGCGGTCCGGCGACAGCCCGCAGGCCGGCACCCGATCGATCAACCACACCGCGACGGGTACCCGGTGGACGGTGGTGACAACCGCACTAGGTTGGGGCGGACGGGAGGAGGTGACGGGTGGCCAGCGGACCGGAGCACACCACGCCGTCCGGGGAGCGGTCGGAGGTGCCGGCGAAACGGCCCGAATCGCTCGCCGAGCTGCTCGGCGGCCGCCGCGGCGCGGTCGACGCGACCCTGCCGCCGGTCGCGTTCGCCGCCGGTTGGCTGCTCGGCGGGCACTCGCTCTGGGCCGGGATCGGCGCGGCCGTGGTCGCCGGCACGGTGATCGCCGGCTGGCGGTTGCGTCGCGGCGACCGGCCGCGCTCGGTGCTGGTCGGGCTGCTGGCCGTCTGCGTGGCCGCGCTGATCGCCCTGCGGACCGGCCGGGCCGAGGATTTCTTCCTGCTGCAACTGCTGTCCAACGGGGCGAGCGCGCTGGCCTGGACGGTGAGCATCGCGGTGCGGTGGCCGCTGCTCGGGGTGGTGGTCGGGGTGGCGCTGCGGCAGCGCGGCCGCTGGCGGCGGGACCCGGCGCTGCTGCGCGCGTACGGGCGGGCCAGCTGGGTCTGGGCGGCGAGCTACGTGCTGCGGGTGGCGGTGTTCCTGCCGCTCTACCTGGCCGGGCAGGTGCTCGCGTTGACGGTGGCCCGGGTGGCGCTGAGCTGGCCGCTGGTGGCCGCCTCGCTGGCGGTGAGCTGGGTGGTGGTGCGCCGGTCGCTGCCGGAGGGGCATCCGGGGCTGCGTCACCCGGTGGACCGGGCCGACGAACTGGCCGGGGCACCGGAAAAGTAAGGGAGAGGCCGCCACGGGGGGAGCGGCCTCTCCGGTGAGGTACGTTACTCCGTCCCGGTCGCGCGCGTGATCCCGTGACGGCCTCTTTTTCCGGCCTTTTTCGGTGTCCGCGACTGCCCGGGCGGTGGGGTGGGCCGGCCGACCCGCTGCGTCGGCCGGATGGCCGGCCCACCCCGGCCTGACCGTGGGTGTCAGGCCGCCTGCCGACCCGGGTGCCCACGTTCTCCTGCCACCCGGTCGGCCTCCGGGTGGGCGGTCTGGCCGCCCACCCGGAGCGCCGGTTCAGCCGTTCGGGAACAGGTGTCCGTAGTCGGCGTACGCCATGGCGACGTCGGCCTGGGCCCAGAACCGGTGGTAGTTGAAGGTCGGCTCGGCGCCGCCGTTGAGGTACGCCTGGACCTTGGGCCAGGCCGGGTCGTTCTTGTAGAAGGACCGGATGTCGACGAAGCTCTTCCCCGGGGCGATGGCGTCGCCATTGGGCATGGTGCCGGTCCAACCCGGCGGGACGTAGAGGCCCTGGCCGGTGCTGGCGTCGTAGACGTCGTCGAAGCGCCGGTAGTCGCCCCGCTTCTCGGTGGTCGAGACGCCCTGGGCGTCGCTGGCCGCGTGCAGGGCGTCCAGCAGCCCCTTGGCGGTGTTCTTCGCCGCGGTGTTGCCCGACTTCGCCGCGTACGCGATCAGCGTGCGGGCGTAGGCGGCGGCGACGCCGACGTCCTGGCCCTTGGTGGTGACCTGGACGTGCAGGTTGGTGTTGGGCTGCGGGTTGGTCGGGTTCCAGGTGGTCGGCTGGCCGCTCCAGGTCATGTCCGACGGGATCGACCAGTTGGCGCCGAGCGTGGTGTTGGCGATCGCCCACGGCACCCACTTGTCCAGCAGCGCCTTGGCCTTCGCGTTGCCGGTCTGCAGGTAGAGCTCGGCGATCCGCTGCATCGACCAGGCCTGCATGCCGAACCACTGGTTGGACGGCGGGTCGTTGTAGACCGGGTCGACGTCGTAGAACATGCCGTAGAAGGTGGAGGTGCCGGCCGGCGGCTGGCCGTAGTGCCCGCCCCAGCTGTTGGTCGCGCCGCCGGCGATGCCGCCCTCGGCGGACTGGAGCCAGGTGTAGAACTCCAGCTGCCGCTCGAAGCTCTTGGTCCAGTCGGCCACCGCGGTGGGCGACTTCGGCTTCAGCTCGGCCACGTTGGTCAGCGCCCAGGCCGCGAACGGGTTCTGGTAGCCGAAGTGGTTGTGACTGGAGCCGATCCGCCAGGACCAGTTCTGGTTCGTCTCGTACGCGCCGCCCCAGGCGTAGTACCAGGACATCAGGTAGTGCGCGGAGTCCTTGCCGGTGCCGGCCGGGCAGGCGGTGGCCCCGACGCAGTTGCCGATCTTCTTGAAGTACTTGTCGAACATGGCGTAGCGCAGGTAGTCGCCCATCTTGGCGGCCTTGGCCACGGTGGCCGCCACGTCGGCCGCCTTGCCCTGCTCCCGGGCCCAGGTCAGCGCCCAGTACGCGGCCTGCACGGCCCGCGCGTCGGCGTCCGGCGCGTTGGTGTACTTCCACTGCTTCGCCGGCGCGTTCGACTCGGTGATGAACAGGTCGAGGTAGCCGTACCGCCCGCCGTGGGCGAAGGTGTCGCAGGACGGCTGCGGCACGGTCTCCCACACCGACTCCTGGGTGCCGCGCTGGAAGGTGTTGATGTACGCCGGGCGGCTGGTGCCGTCGCCGCACCGGCCGTAGCCGTAGGTGTTGTCCACGTCGAGCAGCCAGTGCATGCCGTAGATGTCGCCGGTGCCGTAGGTGGACTGCAGCTCGCCGCGGAGCGGGTCCTGGCCGACCGGCACCGACGGCTCCAGCCGCGACGGGTACTGGCTGGGCAGGTCGTGCTCGGCGGCGTACTGCGGGGTGCCCGCCGCGCCGGCGGTCGGCTGGTCGGCGTGCGACGGGATGATGTACTTCTCCATCACCGTCCAGGCGTTGTTGAAGGGTGCCCAGTTCTGGGTGACCCGGCCGTACTGGGCCTCCAGCCACAGCCAGAAGCTGAACGCCTCGGAGGTGGTCTCGTGGCCGTGGTCGGGCGCCTCGACGATCAGCGTCTCGATGGAGTGGTACGGCACGCCCTCCGGGCTGAAGTACCCGGAGTTCTTGATCTTGCCGTACTGCGCCAGGAAGCGCTCGACGTACTCGTTGTCGCCGCCGCCCGGGGTGTCGTTGTCGATCTCGGTGACGGTGATGGCGAGCGGGGCGTACCCGGTGGCCGAGGCGGTGACGGTGGCGGTGCCGCCGGCGGTGTCGGCGTCCTCCGCCGCCGCGACGGTGACGGTCACCCCGGTGCTCCAGTTGGTCGGGGTCAGCGTCGCGGTGGCGGGCGAGACGGTGATGTCCGCGTCCCCGGTGCGGGCGAGGGTCACCGGGACGTTGCCCGGCGGGGCCGCGCTGAGCTTGAGGTTGACCGTGGAGCTGCCGCCCTCGGCCACGCTCACCGAGGACGGGGTGGCCACCAGCACCGGTCCGCTGGCCGGGGTCACCGTGAAGGAGCGCTCCGCGGTGGCGGTCAGGTTCGCGTTGTCGTACGCCTTGGCCTGCACGGTGTAGTCGCCGGCCGGCAGGTCCTCGAGGGTGTAGCCGTACGGGGCGGTGGTGTCGGTGTTGACCAGCAGGCCGTTGCGGTAGAACTCGACCTTGCTGATGGTGCCGTCGGGGTCGCTGGCGGTGGCGGTCAGCGGCACGTCGGCCGGCGCCTCGAACGGGCCGGCGGGCACGCTGAGCCCGACCGTCGGCGGTTGCTGCGGCGTCCCGCCGCAGGTGACCCCGTTGACCGAGAAGGAGGTCGGCTTCGGGTTGCTGCCGCTGTACGAGCCGTTGAAGCCGATGCTGGTGCTGGCGCCGGTGCCCAGGTTGCCGTTCCACGCCTCGTTGGTGGCGGTGACCTCGTTGCCGCTCTGGCTCCACCGGGCCGACCAGCCCTGGGTGACCCGCTGGTCGCCGGGGAAGGCGAACCGCAGGGTCCAGCCGTTGATCGGGTCGCCGAGGTTGCGGATGGTGACGTTGGCGGTGAAGCCGGTGTTCCAGTCGTTGGTCGCGTAGACCACGTCGCAGGCCGGGGCGGCCTGCGCGGCGCCGGCCGGCAGGGTGACCCCGCCGACGGCCAGCGCGGTGACCGCGACCATCGCCAACCGGCGACGTCGTAGCTCTCTCATGTGCGCGGTGTCTCCTCGGACCAGGCCGGGGGCGGAAACCCCGGCGGGGGCGCCCGCCCCGGTGACGGGGCGCGGCGCCCGGGGATGGTGGTGGCCCCGGCCCGGGCGGGGGTGCGGCGGGGCGGCGCCCGTACGGGCGGCGTTCACCGGCTGGGTCGGGTGCCGTGCCGGACCTGCCGGATGCCCTCGGCGACCCGCGCTCTCGCGAACTGGCTCCGCGACGCGGTCGATCGACAGTGTGTCATGGAAGCGCTCCCACAACAAGCGAGAGCCTCGACGACCAGTCAGATGTTTCGATCTCGTTTAGGGGCTTTCACAAAGCGGTGACGGGCGTTACAGTCGCAAGCATCGTCGATGGGAGCGCTTCCATCGACAGGGTTCCACGAAGAAGATCGACCCGGAGCGAGTCTGCGGACGGCCCCGGGAAACCAGCCCGACGGCTGACGGCGGGCCAGCCCGGACGCCGCCGCCAGCCATCACCCCGCCAAGTGGAGGGAGGTGGATCCGCAAGCCACTCGCGTGGCCCGGCTCCCGCGCGACACGCACGACAGGACGCCAATTCCGTCCGTGCGTGTTACTGCACCGGTGGGGACGGGGGTTGCCCTCCCCCGTCCCCACACTAAACCCCCGTACACGACGGGAAAAGAGGCCGACCGGACCGGCCGCGACGCCGGCACCAGCCGGCTCGCCCGCGGTCCGCCCACCCCGTCGGTTCCCCGCCCCGGCACCCTCGGCCCCGCCGGCACCCCGGCCGGCGCGCCCGCGCGCGCCCCGGGCCGTCCGCGGCACACCCACCGGTGCCCGCCGCACCTCCCGCTCCGCCACCCCCGTCGCCGCCACGGCCCGGGACCCCGTCCCGCCCGGCCGGCGGATGACCGGCTGGCAGCGCCTGACTATGCTGGGAGCGCTCCCGGCTCCCGGCGGCGGCCACGCACCTCACGAGGAGAATCCATGTCGACACTCACCCGGCGGCACCTGCTCGGCCGCGCCGCGCTCTCCGCCACCACCGCCGGCACCGGGCTGGGCACCACCACGACCGCCGCCGTGGTCGGCGCCACCGGCGGCTGCGACGACCCGGCCGACGGTGATCCGCACCGAAAAACCCGCACCGCCGACGCGCCCGCCGGACAGCTGCGCTTCCCGCCGGACTTCGGCTGGGGCGCGGCCACCTCGGCGTACCAGATCGAGGGCGCGGCCAAGGAGGACGGCCGCGGCGAGTCGGTGTGGGACACCTTCAGCCGCACCCCCGGCCGGGTCCGCAACGGCGACACCGGCGACGTGGCCGCCGACCACTACCACCGCTGGCGCGACGACCTCGACCTGATGCGCGACCTGGGGCTGCGCAGCTACCGGTTCTCCATCTCCTGGCCGCGCATCCAGGCCGACGGCACCGGCGCGCCGAACCAGCGGGGGCTCGACTTCTACCGCCGGCTCGTCGACGGGCTGCACGAGCGGGGCATCGCACCGATGGCCACGCTGTTCCACTGGGACCTGCCACAGGCCCTCCAGGACGCCGGCGGCTGGGAGAACCGGGACGTCGCCCACCGGTTCGCCGACTACGCCGACGCGGTCTTCCGCGCCCTCGGCGACCGGGTGCCGGTGTGGCTGACCATCAACGAGCCGAAGACCGTGGTGCAGAACGGCTACCTGTCGGGGCACCACGCCCCGGGCCGGCAGGACCCGGCCGCCGCGTACCTGGTGGCCCATCACCTCCAGCTCGCGCACGGGCTCGCCGTCCAGGCGCTGCGCGCCGCCGGGGGCACCGGCCGCATCGGCCCCGCCTTCAACCTGCACCCCTGCTACCCGGCCGACGACACACCGGCCGCGGCCGCCGCCACCCGGCTCTACGACGGCTACGAGAACCGGCTCTACCTCGACTCCGTCCTGCGCGGCAGCTACCCCGAGGACGTCCTGGCCGACCTCGGCCCGGACAGCCGGATGGTGCGCGGCATCCGCGACGGCGACCTGGCCGTCATCTCCGCCCCGGTCGACCTGCTCGCCGTGCAGTACTACACCCCGATCTACGTCACCGCCGACGGCGGCACCGTCCGCCGGTGGCCCACCTCGGAGGCCGACTGGCAGCAGATCTACCCGGACGGCATGTACGACATCCTGACCCGGGTCACCCGCGACTACGGCCCGATCCCGCTCACCGTCACCGAGAACGGCCTGCCCACGCCGGACGTGCTCGGCGCCGACGGCACCGTCGACGACGCCGGGCGGATCGACTTCCTCCGCGACCACCTGGCCGCCGCGCACCGGGCGATCACCGCCGGGGTGCCGCTGGAGAGCTTCCACGTCTGGTCGCTGCTGGACAACTTCGAGTGGGCCGAGGGCTACGACCAGCGGTGGGGTCTGGTGTACGTGGACTACCCGACGCAGCGCCGGGTGCTCAAGCGCAGCGCCCACTGGTACCGCACGGTGATCGCCGAGAACCGCCTCTGACCGTCGCGACCACCCACCCGGCCCCGGTCGGCGGGGGCCGGGTGGGACCCGGGGGCGCGCGCCGCCGGACCCGGCACGGGGTCCGGGGGCGCGCGGCCCGCCCGGTCAGCGGGGCAGCGCCTGCTGCAACTCCGCCCGCAGCGCCGGGGTGAGCATCTCCCCCGCCTGCTTGGCCAGCCGCGCCATCTCGTACCCGACCACGCCGATGTCGGCGTCCGCGCCGGCCAGGGTGGCCAGGATGGAGCCGTCGCGTACCTGCATGACCAGGAAGTAGCCGCGTCCCATCTCGACCACCGTCTGCTTGACCACGTCCCCGTCGAACATCTGGGCCGCGCCCGCGGTGATGCTCATCAGGCCCGAGGTGACCGCGGCCAGCTTGTCGGCGTGGTCCCGGGGCAGGTGGTCGGAGATGGCGATCAGGAGCCCGTCGGAGGAGACCACCACCGCGTGCGCCACCCCCGGCACCCGCTCCGCGAACGCGCTGACCAGCCAGCTCAGGTCACGGGCCTCCTGGCTCAAGGTCGTCGTCACTGTCGTCCCCCTTCGGTGGGTACGCCGCCGCGCGGCATCGGTATCTCTGTGGTTTCCTCGGCCTCGGCCCGGCGTACGCCGCTGTAGAGCCGCGACAGCATGCCGCCCACCGCCTCCGGGTCCGGGTCGTGCCGGGTGACCGGCTGCTCCGGCCGGGCCGACCGGGTGACCGCCGACAGCTGCGCCATCGGCACCCGCACCGGCAGGCCCCGCGAGTTGGTGCCGCCGGTCAGCGGAACGGTCGGCGGGACGGGACCGCCCTCCCCGACCGCGATGGGCGCCGGCCCCTGGCGGGACCACCAGCCGCCCCCGCCCGGCTCGGCCGCCGGGGCGAGCACGTCCTCGGCCCGTACGGGCATCGGACGGGCCGACCGGGGCACGGCCGGATCGGGGCGCCGCCCGGCCACCGGCAGCTCCACCGGACGGGCCCGGCTCGCGGGGCCGGACACGGCGGTGAACAGCCGGGACCCCACCGGCGGGTCCAGCTCCGGGCCCGGATCGGGAGCCAGCAGCTGGCCCGGCAACCGGATCCGGGCGGTCAGCCCGTCCGCGCCGCCGTGCAGCCGCACCTCGACCCCGTGCCGGGCGGCCAGGTGGCTGACCACGAACAGACCCATCCGCTCGACGGTGGCGACGTCCGCCGCCGGCGGCCGGGCCAGCACCCCGTTCGCCTCGGCCAGCGCCGTCGGGCTCATGCCGAGGCCCTGGTCGGCGATCTCGATCAGCGCGCCGGTCCCCTCGGGCGACGCGGTGACCCGGACGGCGGTGTCCGGCCGGGAGAAGGCGGTGGCGTTCTCCAGCAGCTCGGCGAGCAGGTGCACCAGCTCGCCGATGGCGTGCCCGACGACGTACAGGTCGGCCACCGCCTCGTGCCGCACCCGCTGGTACTGCTCGATCTCGGCGCTGGCGGCCAACAGCACCACGCCGAGGCGGACCGGCCGGTTCCACCGCCGGGTGGACTCGGTGCCGGCCAGCACCAGCAGGCTCTCGTCGTTGCGCCGCATCCGCGCGGCCAGGTGGTCGAGCTTGAACAGGTTCTCCAGCTGGACCGGGTCGTCCTCCTCCCGTTCCAGGTCGTCGAGGAGCTCCAGCTGCCGTTCGACCAGGACCTGGCTGCGCCGGGCGAGGTTGACGAACATCGCGTTGACGTTGCGTCGCATGGTGGCCTGCTCGACGGCGACGCTGACCGCGCTGCGGTGCACCGCGACGAACGCCTCGGCCAGCTCGCCCATCTCGTCGAGCGAGCGGACCACGGCCGGCGCCACCTCGATGGCCGGCACGCCCCCGGTGACCGCCCGCAGCCGGTCGAGGGCGTCGGGCAGCTCCACCTGGGCGATCCGCAGCGCCTGGCTGCGCAGCAGCCGCATCGACCGGGCGACCGAACGTCCGACCAGGACGGAGATGAGCAGCGCGAACAACAGCACCGTGACGATCGCGCCGGCCACCAGCAGGGTGGTGCGCAGCTGACCGGCGCTGGCGTCGTCGGCCTGCCGCACCGCGTCGTCCACCACCGACACCTCGAACTGCCGCAGCAGATCCTGCCGGTCCTCGCTGGCCGCCCACCACTCCGGAGCGGGCAGCACCTCCGGCTCCCCGCCGCTGGGCAGGCTGCGCTCCTCGAGCCGGGTGGCGGCGAGGAACGCCGGATCCACCGAGGTCTGGTCGTAGCGACGGATCTGCTCGTCGGTGGCGGCGACCCGGAACGCGCCGAGCGCGGTCAACTGCTGAGCCCGCAGGTCACTCAGCGCGACCTGGTCCTCCACGTCGTACCGGCCGGCCCGGGCGGCCTCGTAGAGCTGGGCGCGCACCCGCGAGGAGAGCTCCTTGACCCGGGCGAGCTGCACGTAGCGCAGCACCGCGTCGCTGAGCGCCGGGTGCTCCTCGCCGGGCGACGGCTCGGCGAGCAGGTTGAGCAGCACGTCGATGGCCCGGTGGTAGTTGCTCAGGATGGTGTCGCTGCCCAGCACCGCCGGCGGCACCGCGGCTCTGATGTAGACCACCTGGTCGTACGCCTCGAGCGCCTCCGAGTAGGTGACCCGCCAGGACGCGTCGGCGTCGGTCAGCGGTTCGGCCGCCCGGCGCAGCTCCCGCATCGCCTCGTCGGAGGCGTTCTCCAGCGGCTTGAGCGCCTCGATGGCGACGTCCCGGTCGCCCCCCGACCCGACCCGCCGCAGCTCGGCCAGCTCACCGGCGACCCGGTCCCGCTCCTGCTGCAGCCGGTGCACCGCCGCGGTGATCTCCCGGCCGATGCCCACCTGCTCGGCGAAGTCGCTCAACGCGGTGGTCCGCCCGACCAGCGCGCGGGTCTGCACGCCGGCCAGCACCAGGAACGCCACCGACGGGATGACCAGCACGGTGGCGAGCTTGGTCCGCATCCGCCAGTCGCGCAGTCGGAACGGCGATCGGCGCCGGTGCGGCACGACGCGGACGTCGAACCGGCGCCGGCGGTGGCTGGACACCGCGCCGTGCGCCCGGTCCGGACCTGCGCCCACACATGCCTCCTACGTTTCTCGCGTCCGCCGCGAGCCGGGGAGCGCAGTCCATCCAACCAGCCCCGGGAGCTGTGTCAACGGCTCCGGCTGAGGACCGGATCAGGAAGGTGAGGGCCGCTCATCCGTCCGGCCGATGGTGGCCGCCGTGACCGGGTCGCCGATCCGCCCCACCGCGACCAGCGCCGCGCCGGTCGCACCGACCTCCGGGTTGCGCTGGTGCCACACCGGACGGGGCGCCAGCGCGGTGGCGAACGCCTGCCGCCACCACAGCGAGGCGGTGACCGCGCCACCGCCGAGGACCACCTCGACCCGGGTGTCGATGGTGGACTCCAGCACGGCGAGGTCGTCGGCGACCAGGCCGCACAGCCCGCGCATCAGCGCGGCCAGGATGTCCACGGCGGTGGTGCCGAAGCTGAGCCCGTGCAGTTCCCCGGACCCGGCCGGCGCCAGGCCGGGCGGCCGGTCGCCGCCGAAGCGGACGTTCGCCCGCTGGGTGCCGCCGTCGGTCGGCACCAGCGCCAGCGCGGCGTCCAGCTCCGCTCCGACGGGCAGCCGCAGCTCCCGGTTGGCCCAGGCGAACAGGTTTCCGCCGGAGGAGTACGCGGCGCCGGTGACCACGTGGTCGTGGTCGACCCGGTAGCGCCAGAGCTGCTGCGGCAGCGGGGGCAACTCGGCTCCGGCCGGAACCCGCTGGACCACCCGGACCGCCGCCGACGTGCCGACGGTCACCGCCGCCCGGGTGGGGTCGACGCAGCCGGAGCCGACGTTGGACGCCGCGCCGTCGCCGATCGGCGCGACCCAGCGCGCCTCGGCCAGCTGCGGCCACCGGCGGGCGCACGGCGGCCGCAGCCGGCCGCGCCAGTCGGCGGAAGCCAGCTCCGGCAGCTCGCCGGGCCGGACGCCGGCCAACTCGCAGGCCTCCGCGTCCCACCGCAGCGCGCGCAGGTCGAGCAGCCCGGTGCCGGACGCCTGGGAGATCGACATGGGCGCGGCGTCGAGCAGCTGGCCGAGCACGTACTCGACCAGGCCGCTGAAGCCGGCAACGGTTGCCGAGGTGTGCTCCCGCAGCCAGGGCAACCGGGCCGACCAGTAGCCGCGGTGCCACCAGGTGCCGGTGCGCTGGTGGTATGCGCCCGGGTCGACCGGGCCCGGGGCGCCGGCGGCCGGCTCGGCGCGGGTGTCCAGCCAGGTCAGCACCGGCCCGAGCGGAGCGCCGTCGGCGGCCAGCGGGACCACCGAGTGCCACTGCCCGGAGACGGCCACCAGGCCGATGTCGCGCAGCCGGCCGTCGGCCGCCAGCTCGTCCAGGCACTCGACCAGCCGCTCCAGGTAGCCGGTGGCGTCGAGGGTGCCGGTGCCGTCGTCGCCGACGGCCAGGCTCACCCGGCGCCGGGCCAGCGCACCGGGCACCAGCCGGGCCTCCGGGTCCAGCACCAGCCCGCGTACCGACGAGGTGCCCAGGTCGAGAGCGAGAATGTTCATCGCCGGTCAACGTACCCGCTGGGCTGGGTGGCAAAGCGCCGGCGAAGCCGGCGTACGCCCGATCGGCTTCCCGCCGGCCGGGCGGGCGCGTAGGGTGGTCGCATGCCCGCGCGACTGTCCTGCTGGTGGCCCGCCGATCCGGCGGCCATCCCCCGCGCGTAGCTTTCCCACGCGGCCGCCCGTCGAGGCGGCCGCCGGTCCTCTCCGGCCCCGGGCCGTTCCGTCGGACGGCTCCCCGGCCCGAGGAGAGACCATGAGCCACCTGCCCGACCTGCTCGCCGCCGTCGCCCGCGGCGCGGACCCCGGCCCGTTCGCGCTGATCCGGCGGGAGGGCGCCGACCACCTGGAGCTGTACGCGGGGCCGGTCCGCGCGGTCGACCGGCTCGCCGACGTGCCGCTGCCGGCCGGGGCCCCCGGGCCCCGGACGCTGGCGCTGGTGCCCTACCGGCAGGTCACCGAGCGCGGCTTCGCCTGCGTCGACGACGGGATGCCGCTGGAGTGCCTGCTGGTCGAGCGGCACGGGCGGGTGCCGCTGGCCGAGGCGCTCGCCGCGCTGCCGGCCACCCCGGTGGTCACCACCGACGCCGGGTTCGACATCGACGACGACGAGTACGCGGCCACCGTGGGCCGGGTGCTGGCCGAGGAGATCGGGCGGGGCGAGGGGGCGAACTTCGTCATCCACCGCACCCTGCGGGCCACCGTGCAGGGCCCGCCGCTGCGGGCGGCGCTGGCCGCGCTGCGCCGGCTGCTGCTCGACGAGCGCGGCGCGTACTGGACGTTCGTGGTGCACACCGGCAGCCGGGTGCTGGTCGGGGCGAGCCCGGAGCGGCACGTCAGCGTCGACGACGGGCTGGTGATGATGAACCCGATCAGCGGCACCTTCCGGCACGCCGGCACCACCCCGGACCGCGCCGCGCTGCTGCGCTTCCTCGCCGACCCCAAGGAGGTCGAGGAGCTGTACATGGTGCTCGACGAGGAGCTGAAGATGATGGCCACGGTGGCCGAGCGGGGCGGCCAGGTGGTCGGGCCGTACCTGAAGGAGATGTCGCACCTGGCGCACACCGAGTACCTGCTCGCCGGCCGCGGCTCGAAGGACGTCCGCGAGGTGCTGCGGGAGACGATGTTCGCGCCGACGGTCACCGGCAGCCCGATGGAGAACGCCTGCCGGGTGATCGCCCGGCACGAGCGCACCGGGCGGCGCTACTACGCGGGCGTGCTGGCCCTGCTGGGCCACGACGACGCCGGCCGGCAGACCCTGGACGCCCCGATCCTGATCCGGACCGCGGAGATCTCCCCCACCGGTGAGCTGCGGGTGCCGGTGGGCGCCACCCTGGTGCGGCACTCCACCGCGGCCGGCGAGGTGGCCGAGACACACGCCAAGGCGGCCGGGGTGCTCGCCGCGCTGGGGCTCGGCCCGGCGGCGCCCGCGCCCGGCCCGCAACCGGACGACGACCGTTCCGGCTCGGCGCGTCCGGCGCCGCGCCGCGACCCGGAACAGCCGCTCGCCGAGGACCCCGAGGTGCGGGCCGCGCTCGCCGCCCGCAACGCGCCGCTGGCCCGGTTCTGGCTGGACCAGCGCGCGCCCGGTACGGCCGGCCGGCCCGGGCTGGTCGGCCGGCGGGCGTTGATCGTGGACGGCGAGGACACCTTCACCGGCATGCTGGCCCACCAGCTCGGCGCGCTCGGCCTGGCGGTGACGCTGCGGCCGTGGCACGCCCCCGGCCCGCTCGACGGGTACGACCTGGTGGTGGTCGGCCCCGGCCCGGGCGACCCGGCCAGCGCCACCGAGCCGAAGATGCGTGCGCTGCGCGGGCTGCTCACCGGGCTGCTCACGGACGGCCGGCCCACCCTGGCGGTCTGCCTGGGCCACCAGCTGCTGGCCGGGTTGCTGGGGTTGGCCCTGCACCGCCGGGACGCGCCCTACCAGGGGCTGCAACGCGAGGTGACGGTCTTCGGCGTGCCGCGCCGGGTCGGCTTCTACTCCACCTTCACCGCCCGGGCCGGCGCCGACCGGCTGGCCACCCGGTACGGACCGGTGGAGCTGGCCCGGGACGAGGCGGACGGCGCGGTGCACGCGCTGCGCGGACCGGGCTTCGCCGGGGTGCAGTTCCACCCCGAGTCGGTGCTCAGCCCGGACGGGCTGGCCGTCCTCGACGAGCTGCTGACCGAGCTGCTGGCGGTGACCCGGGCGCTGCCCGCCGCCGAGCCGGCATAGCGGTGGGCGTAGCGGGGTAGGGCTGGCGGTGACGGCGGTCCGGACGGGTCGAGAGCCGCCGCCCGGGCCGCCGGCCGCCGTCCGGTCAGCCGGCCAGGCCCTTCTTCACCGCGGCGCCGAGCTGCACGGCCCGCCTGGCGGTCAGCGCGGCCGCGCCCAACGCCAGGTTGTCCGGGGCCGTCTCCGCGTTGTTGCTGGTGTGCGAGGCGCCGTACGGGTTGCCCGCGGCGAACTGGCTCGGTTCGGTGTAGCCGGGGGTGACCACGATCCCGCCCCAGTGGTAGAAGACGTTGAACATCGACAGCAGGGTGGACTCGTGCCCGCCGTGCGCGGTGGCCGTCGAGCAGAACCCCGAGTAGACCTTGTTGACCAGGGCGCCCTGCGCCCACAACGGGCCGGTGGTGTCGATGAACTGCTTGAGCTGGGCGGCCATCACCCCGTACCGGGTCGGCGTGCCGAAGATCGCGACGTCGGCCCAGGAGAGGTCGTCCAGCTGCGCCTCGGGCACGTCCTGGGTCTCCATCGCGTGGGCGTGCCAGCCGGAGTTGGAGCGGATCGCCTCGTCCGGCGCCAGCTCGTGCACCTTGCGCAGCCGCACCTCGGCGCCGGCGTCGCCGGCGGCCTCGCACACCGCCTGCGCCATCTGGTACGTGATGCCGGTCGCGCTGTAGTAGATCACCGCGACCTTGGTCCGGTCAGCCATCGCAGTCCTCCTCGTCTCGGATCAGCTCCGGCGACTACCCGGTACTTGCCCGGACAAACCGGGCCGGGCGGGGCGAGGGCGCGAAGGAACGCGCAGCTCACCCCGGGTGGGGCCGGGCCGCGCGGGCCGGCGATGCTGGACCCATGGAGATCAGACCCGCCACCGCCGACGACTGGCCGCTGGTCTGGCCGTTCCTGCGCGAGATCGTGGCCGCCGGAGAGACCTACACCTGGCCCCGCGACGTCGACGAGGAGCGGGCCCGGGCGATGTGGCTGGTGCCGCCCCCGGGCCGCACCCTGGTCGCGGTCGACCCGGACGGCAGCGTGCTCGGCTCGGCGAAGCTGGTGCCCAACCAGCTCGGGCCCGGCGACCACGTCGCCAACGCGAGCTTCATGGTCGCCCCCGCCGCCGCCGGCCGCGGGGTGGGGCGGGCGCTCGCCGAGCACGTGCTGGCGCTGGCCCGCGCGGAGGGCTACCGGGCCATGCAGTTCAACGCCGTGGTGGCGACGAACACCCGCGCGGTGGCGCTCTGGCGCTCGCTCGGCTTCGAGGTGGTCGGCCGGGTGCCCGAGGCGTTCCGGCACCCGCGCCTGGGCTTCGTCGACCTGCTCGTCATGCACCGTCGACTGTAAACGCTTGCCCTGGCTCAAGATTTCCGCAAGTTCCGATGCGAACCGGCGCCGATCCGCCCGCCGGCCGGGATCCTGATCGCACCGGTGCCGGCGCGACCCGGCACTGCCGCCGCACCGGGGAACCTGAACGGGGGATCGCGCTCCGCCGGCAGCGTGGCTGGCGTAGCGCGATCAGGGGAGCCGACCTCAGCGGACCAGCTTCTCCATCAGCCGGTCCAGCTCGGCCGCCGGATCGGCGGTCAGGCCGGTGTGCACCGGCCCGGTCTGGATCATCGTGCTGCGCGGGGCGGCCAGCCAGTGGAACCGCTCCCCCAGCCGCATCCCCGCCGACGGGCCGTCCCCGGCGCAGGTCCGGTCCCAGGAGCGCAGCACCGCGGCCACCGCGTCCAGGTCGACCTCCGGAGCCAGCGCGCGCACCCGGTCGGCGTCCAGATGGGTACGCGCGCCCAGGAAGTCCCGCTGCTGGCAGTAGAGCAACACCCCGACGTTGATCTGCTCGCCACGCTCCACCCGGGGCACCAGCCGGATGACCGCGTACTCGAAGGGCTCCCTCACGCCGCCCTCCCCGGTGGCAGCCAGTCGGCGGTACGCGCCACCCGGCGGCTCAGGTGGTCCACGTACGCCGTCCGGGCCACGTCCGCGGAGTCGAAGTCGGCACCGGTCAGCCACTCCTCCGGCACCAGGGCCAGCACCTCGGTCAGCAGGTCGCGGGTGACCCGCGGGGCCAGGTCGGCGTCCGCCTCCGCCAGCGGGCCGGCGTAGGGCGCCAGCACGTGGTCGTCGGCCCGGTACGGCCGGCGCACCGCCGCCTCCGCCCGGGGCCAGTTGTGATGGAAGTAGAGCGACGCGCCGTGGTCGATCAGCCAGAGCTCCCGGTGCCAGACGAGCAGGTTGGGGTTGCGCCAGCTGCGGTCGACGTTCTCCACGTACGCGTCGAACCAGAGCACCCGGGCGGCGAGTGCCGGCTCGACCGGGTGGGCGACCGGGTCGTAGCCCAGCGCGCCGGGCAGGAAGTCCATGCCCAGGTTGGCGCCGCCGCTGTTGCGCAGCAGCTCCTGCACCTCCTGGTCGGGTTCCGCCCGGCCGATCACCGGGTCGATGTCGAGCACCACCAGGGGCGGCACGGCCAGGCCCAGCCGGCGGGCCAGCTCACCGCAGATCACCTCGGCGACCAGCGCCTTCGGCCCCTGCCCCGCGCCGCGGAACTTCGCCACGTACGTGCCGAGGTCGTCGGCCTCCACCACGCCGGGCAGCGAGCCACCCTCGCGCAGCGGGGTGACGTACCGGATCCCGGTGACCTCGCGGAGCACGCGACCACCCTAGTCGGCGCGGGCGGGGACCTGCGCGCGACGGTCCGGCCGGCGCGGTCAGTCGAGCTGGTCGCGCAGGTCGTCGACCTGCTGTTGCATCCGGTCCACCGCGGCCTCGTTGTTGAGGAAGGTGGTGATCCCGGCGGCGAAGGCCAGCCCGATCAGCACGGCCAGCGCGCTGAGCACCAGGCCGCCGATCGCCACGCCCCGTCCGGTCACCCCCGGCCGGCCGGCCATCTTCAGCCCGACGATGCCGAGCACGACGCCGATGATGCCGAGGATCAGGCCTGCCCAGGACAGGATGACGGTGAGCACGCTGATCAGGGCGGCCACCCCGAAGACGAGGGCGAACGTGGCCGCCGCGCTGGTCTTGGCCGCCGTGCCGGTCCGGCCGCCCCCGGTCCGGGTCGGTGCGCCGGCGCCGCGCACCGGCTCGCTGGACGCAGTCATGTCGCTCCCTTCGGGCGCGCGGGGCGCGCCTGTTCCGGGGGGCGGCATCCCCACTGCCTCGGCGGTTATGCCTGTCGGCGAGGAGAAGGAGGGCGCCGGCGCGGAGTCCTTCCGGAAGCGTCGGTGCCGGGACCTAGGCTGGCGCTCACCCGATCCGAGAGGGCAGACCCCGTGCAACTCACCGCGACCGACGCGCTGGCCCTGCGGATGACCAGTCTGCTGCTGCGCCCGCATCCGACCGCCGCCCCGGACACCGTGGCCGGCGTGGTGGAGTGGTTCGGCGCCATGCAGGCACAGGACCTGGCCAGCGGCATGTGGTCGCTCGGGGTCCGGCTGCCCGCGCTCGACCACGCCGCCGTGCACGCGGCGCTGGAGCGACGGGAGGCGCTGCGCACCTGGCCGATGCGGGGCACCGTGCACCTGGTGCCGCCGCGCGACGCCCGGTGGATGCTGGAGCTGACCGGCGTACGCTCGCTGGCCGGTGCCGCGACCCGCCGGGCGCAGCTCGGGCTCACCGAGGCCGACGCGGAGCGCGCGGTCGACGTGCTCGGCGCCGCGCTGGCCGGCGGCGGCCGGCTGACCCGCGCCCGGTGCCTGGCCACGTTGGCGGCCGCCGGCATCGGCACCGCCGGGCAGCGCGGCTACCACCTGCTCTGGTACGCGAGCGTGCGCGGGGTCACCTGCCTCGCGCCGAACGTCGGCACCGAGCAGACCTTCGCCCTGCTCGACGAGTGGGCCCCGCGGCCCCACCGGCCCGACCGGGACGAGGCGCTGGCCGTCCTGGCGCACCGCTACGTCCGCGGGCACGGGCCGAGCACCGACCGGGAGTTCGCCGGCTGGACGGGCCTGACCCTCACCGACGCGCGCCGGGGTCTCGCCGCGGCCGGCGACGCGCTGGCCCCGGTACGGGTCGACGGGGTGGCGATGCTGGTCGACGCGGCCCTGCTCGACGCGCCCCGCGAGCCGCTGGACGACCTGCTCGTGCTGCCCGGATTCGACGAATACCTGCTCGGCTACAAGGACCGCTCGCTGATGCTCGACCCCGCGCACAAGGACGCGATCGTGCCCGGGGGCAACGGCGTCTTCCAGCCCACGGTGGTCCGCGACGGGCGGGTGGTCGGCACCTGGAAGCGCAGCGTCGGCCGGGACCGGGTCACCGTGACCGTGCGCCCGCTGGCGCCGCTGGCCGCCGAGCGGGCCCGGGTCGAGCGGGCGCTGGCCGGCTACGCGGCCTTCCTGGGGTTGCCGCTGCGGGTGGACTGGCCGGCCTGAGCCGCCGCCGACCGGACGAGGGCGGCCGTCCCTGCACACGTCCGCGAACGGCTGCTGGTCGGCAGCCCACGCACCTCTTCCGCCCCACCGGCCCCAGCTGTCGCCCGGCGCTCCTATCCGGCGTGCCGGTGAGGCATCCGCTCCGGCCGGTCGGGTATCCGCCGAGTGACACAGAGGGAGGTACGGTCCATGAAGCTCAACGCACAGCAGGTCAGTTCGCTGTACGGACAGAACGTCACGGACCGGTCGGGGTCGAAGATCGGCAGCGTGGGCCAGATCTGGGCCGACGCCGCCGGTGAGCCGACCTGGGTCAGCGTAAAGACCGGCGTGATGGGCAAGAGGGAGTCGATGGCTCCGCTGCAGAAGGCCCGGATCGCCGACGGCGGACTCGCCGTCGACTACGACAAGTCGACCGTAAAGAACGCCCCCGCCGTGGACGCCGGCACCGACGAGCCGCTCAGCACGGCGCAGATCGACCAGCTCTACCGGCATTACCAGCTCGCGCCGCAACCTGCTCCGGCCGCTCCGCCGGCCCGGGAGCGCGGGCGCGCGCCGGGTGCGGGTGAGGACCTCATCCGGTCCGAGGAGCGACTGCGGGTCGGCACCGAGAGCCAGCCCGCCGGCACCGCGCGGCTGCGCAAGTACGTCGTCTCGGAGAACGTGCACACCACCGTGCCGGTCGAGCACGACGAGGTGTACGTCGAGCGCGAGCCGATCACCCCCGCGGATGCCCGCAACGTCCGCGGCGACATCGGCGAGGCCCAGCAGGAGATGCCCCTGCGTGCCGAGCGGCCGGTCGTCAGCAAGGAGACGGTCCCCGTGGAGCGGGCCCGCCTGGCGAAGGACGAGGTGGTCGACCAGCGGGCCGTCGACGAGCAGATCCGGCGGGAGCAGATCGAGGCCGACATCCCGGAATCCAGCCGGCGGCGTCGCTGACCTCGGACGACGGGCGGGTGGGTCGGTTCGACCCACCCGCCCGCGCGGTCGTCAGTCGGCGAGGGCGCCGGCCGCCCGCCCCTCGTGCAGGGTGAGGTTGCGCCCGTTCGACGGGTCGAACAGGTGGATCTTCTCCAGGTTGAACCAGACCCGCCGGGTCTCCCCCTCCACCACCGGAGACTCCGCCGACAGCCGGGTCACCAGGTTCGCCCCGGCCCCGGTGAAGTCGGAGGCGCCGGCGTCGGCGGCCAGTTCCTCCAGCTCGGCGGCGGTGGCCCGCTCCCCCTCGACGGTGAAGTAGACGTACTTGTCGGAGCCCATCGACTCGACGATCTCCACCGGCGCCTCGAACTCCATGCCCCGGCGGCGGGTGTCCTCGTCGACCAGTTCGGCGTCCTCGAAGTGCTCCGGCCGGATGCCGAGGATCAGCTCGCGCGACGCGCCGGCGTCCGCCAGCTGCCGCCGGACCCGGTCGCCGAGCGGCACCTCGCCCAGCGCGGTCCGCAGCGTGCCGTCCTGCACCGCCGCGTGCAGGAAGTTCATCGACGGCGAGCCGATGAAGCCGGCCACGAAGAGGTTGCGCGGGTGGTCGTAGAGCTCCTGCGGCGGGCCGACCTGCTGCACCGCGCCGCCGCGCATGATGACCACCCGGTCGCCGAGAGTCATCGCCTCGGTCTGGTCATGGGTGACGTAGACGGTGGTCGTGCCGAGCTGCTTCTGCAGCCGGGACACCACCGTGCGCATCTGCACCCGCAGTTTGGCGTCCAGGTTGGACAGTGGCTCGTCCATCAGGAACGCCTTCGGCTGCCGGACGATCGCGCGGCCCATCGCCACCCGCTGCCGCTGCCCACCGGAGAGGTTCGCCGGCTTGCGGTCCAGCAGCGCGGTCAGTTCCAGGACCTTCGCCGCCTCCTCGACCTTGGCGTTGATCGTCTCCTTGTCCAGCTTCGCCAGCCGCAGCGGGAACGCCATGTTCTCCCGGACGGTCATGTTCGGGTAGAGGGCGTACGACTGGAAGACCATGGCGATGTCCCGGTCCCGGGGCGCCTTGTCGTTGACCCGCTGGCCGCCGATACGCAGCTCCCCGGAGCTGATGTCCTCCAGCCCGGCGATCATGTTGAGGGTGGTGGACTTCCCGCAGCCGGAGGGGCCGACCAGGATGACGAACTCGCCGTCGGCGATCTCCAGGTCGACGTCCTGCACCGCGACGGTCCCGTCCGGGAACTTCTTGCTCACCTTGTCGAGCACGATGTCAGCCATGACTACACCTATCCCTTGACTGCGCCGGAGGTCAGGCCGGAGACGATGCGGCGCTGGAAGAAGAGGACGAACAGGATGATCGGAATGGTGATCACCACGGCGGCGGCGCAGATCGCCCCGGTGGGGTCCTCGAACTGCGACTCGCCGGTGAAGAACGACAGCGCCACCGGCACCGTCCGGGACCGTTCGGTGGAGGTCAGCGAGATGGCGAAGAGGAAGTCGTTCCAGCAGAAGATGAAGACCAGGATCGCCGTGGTGAACAGCCCCGGCGCGGCCAGCGGCGCGATCACCCGGCGGAACGCCTGGGCCTGGGTCGCCCCGTCCATCTTCGCCGCCTTCTCCAGGTCCCACGGGATCTGCTTGAAGAACGCCGACAGCGTGTAGATCGCCAGCGGCAGCGCGAAGGTGATGTACGGCAGGATCAGGCCCGGCCAGGTGTCGAAGAGGCCGAGCTGCCGCTCGATGTCGAACAGCGGCGACACCAGCGACACCTGCGGGAACATCGCGATCAGCAGGGAGACGCCGACCAGCAGCCGCTTGCCGGGGAAGTCCAGCCGGGAGATCGCGTACGCGGCCATGGCGCCGAGCACCACCGCGACGACGGTGGCGATCAGCGCGATGCCGATCGAGTTGACCAGGGCCCGGACGAACTGGTCCGTCGCGAATATCGTCCGGTAGTTGTCCAGCGTCCACTCCCGGGGCCAGAACCTGCCGTCGGTGAGGGTGGCCGGGGTCTTGAACGACAGCGACGCGATCCACAGCACCGGGATCAGCGCGAAGACGACCACGACGACGTCCAGCAGACCCCAGCGGAGCCGGGTCCGGGTGGTGGTTTCGACAGCCATCTCAGCGCCTCTCCCCGTCGTCGCTGCCGGGGGCAGCGGTACCGAACAGCTTCACGAAGACGAAGGCGATGATCGCCACGGTGAGGAAGATCAGCACCGACATCGTCGACCCGATGCCGAGGTTGAGCCCCCGGATCAGGTTGTTGTAGGCGAGCATCGACACCGACGAGGTCTCGTTGCCGCCCGCGGTGAGCACGAAGATGTTGTCGAAGACCCGGAACGCGTCCAGGGTGCGGAACAGCAGCGCGACCAGGATCGCCGGCTTCATCACCGGCAGCATCACCTTGGTGAACCGCTGCCAGGCGGTGGCTCCGTCGGTGGAGGCGGCCTTGAGCAGGTCCTCCGGAACCAGCGCCAGCCCGGCCATCAGCAGCAGCGCCATGAACGGGGTGGTCTTCCAGATCTCGGCCAGCATGATGATCGCCAACGAGCTGGCCCGCTCGGTGAGCGGCGCGCCCTCGCTGAACAGGTTGGCCAGGTAGCCGGTGCCGGGCGTCCAGGCGTACCGCCAGGAGAAGGCGGCGACAACCGTGACGATGCCGTACGGGATCAGCGCGGCGGTGCGGACGATGCCCCGGCCGACCAGCGTGCGGTGCATGATCAGCGCCAGTCCCATGCCGAGCACCAGTTCGATCACGACGGTGACCACGGTGATCAGCGCGGTCACCCCGAACGCCGTCCACCAGAACTCGTTGGTCAGCACCGTGACGTAGTTCTCCAGGCCGATGAACTCGCGCTGGTCGGGGAAGCGCAGGTCGAAGCGCTGGAGTGACAACCAGACCGAGTAGAGGATCGGGTATGCCGTCACCAGCACCATGACCAGCGCGGCCGGCGCGCAGAGCAGCCAGCCCAGCCGGCGCTCGGCCTTCTTGTTCTCACTCAGCGGCGGCTTGCGCCGGCCGGCCCGCTGTGCGGGCACCGCGGCGTGCCGGGCGCCGGAGCGGGTCGCGGTCTCCTCGGCCGCGACGTCCGCCCCGCCGGGGGTGGCGTTGACGCTCATGACGCCCCCTCCCGACGGTCGGCGACGCCATGAGGCTCCACGGCGTCGAGCTGGTCGGTTCGCTCGCTGCGCTCGCTCACGGCAGGACTCCCTTGGACTCGAGGGCGTCGGCGATGGCGTCGCGCAGTTCGTCGGCGGTCCGCTGCGGGTCGATCGCCGACGGCGGCGAGAGGATCGCCGACATCACGGTGGAGATGCTCTGGTACGCCGGGGTCAGCGGGCGGGTCGCCGGCTCCTTGAGCTCCTCCAGGATGGTCTCCTTCATCGGGTACGCCTCGGCCATCTCCGGGTCGGCGTAGACCCGCTCGATGGTGGGCGGCACGCCGTCGTTGACCGCGGAGAACTTCTGGTTCTCCGCGTTACGGATGCACTTCGCCGCCTCGAAGGACTCCGCCGGGTGCTCGGAGTAGGCGCTGACCGCCATGTTCACCCCGCCGATGGTGACCTTGCTCGGGGTGTTCTCGTCGATGCCCGGCACCCGGGCCCAGGCGACCTGCTCGGCCAGCTCCGGGTTGGCCTCCTGCATGGCCGGGTAGACGAACGGCCAGTTGACCTGGAACGCGCCGTTGCCGGACTGGAACTCCAGCCGCACCGGGTCCTCGGTGGCGTTGCTGAACGACGGCGACGTCACGCCCGACGTGGCGAACCGCTGGAGCTGCTCCAGCGCCCGCACGGCGCCCTCGTCCATCGCGGCCCGCTTGCCGTCGTCGCTGAGGATGTGGCCGCCGGCGCTCTCGGCGAGGGTGTTGTAGAGGACCACCAGGCCCTCGTACTGGGCGCCCATGGTGAGCACCTGGTACGGCTTGCCCTGCTGCTTCAACTGCTGGGCGGCCGAGATCATCTGGTCCCAGGTTTTCGGGGCCTCGGGCACCAGGTCCGTGCGGTACCAGAGCAGCTGGACGTTGGTGTTCTTCGGCGCGGCGTAGAGCTTGTCCTGGTAGCGCGCGGTCTCCAACGGGCCGGCGAGAGTGCCCTGCTCGACCTCGGCCCTGTCCTGCCCGGTCCACTCCAGAATCCAGTCGGCGCTGGCGAACTCCTGGGTCCAGGTGACGTCGAGGCCGAGCACATCCATGCCGGTGTCCTGCGCGGCGAGCCGGCGCACCATCTGCACCCGCTGGTCGTCGGCCTGGCGCGGCAGCACCCGGTAGGCGATCCGGTACCGGCCCTGGGCCGCCGCGTTGCAGTTGTCCACCACCTTCTGCAGGTTCTGCTCCGGCGGGTAGTACAGGTTGATCGTCGGTACGCCGTCGTCGCCGCCGGTTCCACAGGCCGCCATGGGCGTCACCAACGTCAGCGCCGTGGCCGCCGCCAGCGCGCGCACGCGTGGCCGGCGCCGGCGCCGGGTCCCGTCGGGATCGCTCATCATCCCTCCCCTCGTGTCGGCCAACAGCCGGGGAGACACACCGTGCCCCGGCGCACGGCGAGACGGTCGGGACCCTGACCAGCGAGTCATCGGTCCCGGACGTTTCGTGGCCCCAACACTGCCCGACCTGGGAAGTCGCGAAACCTGGCGTGATGAGACGGTGACAAAGCAAACATCGGTGTGGCGGGGATCACCGCGCTGCGGGCCGGCTCGGCGGCGCTTACCCTCGGGCGATGGACGCCACCTTCTTCTTCGACCCCGCCTGCCCGTGGACCTGGCGCACCTCGCGATGGATGGTCACCGTCGCCGACGCCCGTGGCCTGCGCGTCGAGTGGCGGGCCTTCAGCCTGGCCATCCTCAACGAGGGGAACGTCCCCGCGGAGTTCGCCGACGTGCTGACCGCCTCGGGCCGGGCGCTGCGGCTGGTCGAGGCGCTGCGCGCGGACGGGCGCCCCGACGACGTCGCCCGGTTCTACGCCGAGGTGGGCGCCCGCAGCCACGACGCCGGCAACCCGCTGTCGCCGAAGATCGTGGACGCGGCCGTCGAGGCGGCCGGCCTGAGTGACGCGGCGGCGGCGCTCGACGACGAGCGCTGGGACGCGGCGGTACGCGAGTCACACGAGTTGGCGTACGCCTCGGCCGGGCCGGACATCGGCTCGCCGGTGCTGATGGTGCCCGGCGCCGAGCGGGGCATGCACGGGCCGATCCTCACCGAGGTGCCCGGCACCGACGACGCCCTGACCATCTGGGACTCCCTGCTCCCCCTGCTGCACCTGCCGGCCTTCCACGAGATCAAACGCGGCCGCCGCTGACCGCGTCCCGCGCCGCACCCCGTTGCGGCGCCCTCCCGCGCTCCGGCGCTCGGCCGCTCGGGGCGCTCCGGTACTCCGGTGCCCCGGCGCTGCGGCGCTGCGCGCTGTGCGCTGTGCGCTGTGCGCTGTGGCCCAGGATCCAGGTAATTTCGGGGAAGTTGTCGTATCCCGCGCCCTCGCGAGACCGCAACTTCCCCGAAGTTGCGCAGGGTCCTGGCGAGTCGCCCGCGGAGCGGGCGGCGGGGTGGCGGGTGGGGCGGGGATGATGGGCGCATGATCGCTCGTTTCAAGGACCTCTGTCTGGACGCCGCCGACCCGCGCGCGCTGGGCGCGTTCTGGGCCCGGATCCTCGACGGCGAAGTGGTCGACACCGGCGACGGCGACACCCGGGTCGACCCCCGTGCCGGCGCCGGCGCGGAGTCGATCTGGGTCAACCGGGTGCCCGAGCCGCGTACCGTCAAGACCCGGGTGCACCTCGACCTGCGGCTCGCCGACGCGGAACCGGCGGCGCTGCTCGCCGCCGGGGCGCGGCTGGTCCGCGAGCCGGACGCGGAGATCAGCTGGTGGGTGCTGGCCGACCCGGACGGCAATCTGTTCTGCGCCCTCCCACCCCGGGCGGGGGCCGGGCCGGGCCCGATCGCGCTGATCGTAGACTCGGCCGACCCGGTCGCCCAGGCGGGGTGGTGGGCCGGCGTGGTCGGTGGCGAGGTGCGGGCCAGCGAGCGGGGGCACGCCGCGGTGCTGGGCGCGGCCGGCTTCCCGTGGCAGCAGTGGATCTTCGACCCGGTGCCGGAGCGCAAGATCGTGAAGAACCGGATGCACTGGGACGTCGACCTGACCGACCCGGAGCCGACCGCGCTGATCAAGGCCGGTGCGACGCTGCTGCGCGAGCCCGACGAGGCGATCAGCTGGTGGGTCCTGGCCGACCCGGAGGGCAACGACTTCTGCGCGTTCGCGCCCCGTCCCACCCAGTGAGCGGCGATGCTATCCAGCGACCGCCCGGTGGACTAGCGTTTCCATAGCTCCGCAGCCAGCGCGTTCGCCGCCGACGTCGACACGCCTCCGGCCGACCCCAGCCCGTCCGATCGGTTGGTTCTCGCGGGAACTTCCCTCTGCCGGTCCACCGGTTGGGCAGGATCGTCCCCAACGAGGAGGTGCCGTCGTGCAGGACACCCGCGCTCTCGCCCTGACGTTCGAGGTGAGCGGCCTGCCACCGGTCAAGACCGAGGCGCTGTCCATCTTCGCCGCCGGACACCGGCAGGCGACGAGGGTCCGCGCCCTGCTCCAGGCGGCCTGCGACGCGGCCCAGCGCACCGGCTGGACCCCGCTGTCCGGGCCGATCGAGGTGGACGTGGTGCTGCGCTGCCCGCCCGGGCACCGCACCTCCGACGCCAGCACCCTGCTCGGCGGGGTGTGCGCGGTACTCCAGGACAAGAAGCGGGTGGCCACCATCGGCCTCGCCCACCTCGGCGTCCTGGTCGACGTCGCCCTCTACGACGACGACCGGCAGATCCGCCGGCTGTCGTACGTGGAGGAGCCGGCGGAGGAATTCTCGTACCAGGTGCGGGTCGCCGCCGTACCGAACGTGGTTTGACCGACGGCCGCGGTGGGGTACCGCGGACGCCGACGAAGGGAGCGCCATGTCGGAGCCACATGTCACGCTGGACCCCCGCGGGCTCGATCCCGTGCAGCAGAAGCTGCGCGGCCCGCTGGAGGATCAGCTGACCTCGGCGCTGCGGGCGGCCACCGAACGGGTCCGGGCCGGCTATGCCGGCGAGCCGGTCGAGCAGGTCTGCCAGCGGCTGCTCGACGAGACCCGGGCCGGCCTGCACCCCGACATCGCGGCCGGCTTCGAGCCGGACATGGACGAGTTCTGCCGGGTGGCGGTGGCCATCGTCCGCGGCGGGGACGCCTGACGGCCACGGGCCGTCGGTTCCCCCGGCGGCACCTTCCGCGGCGGCGCTCCGACGGCGACCGGGGTCGACCCGCCAGCCGGGCACCGCCGCCAACTCGACGCTTCAGTCGGCGGATGTCGGCACTCTCCCCGCCGGGCTCGGCTACGGTCTGGCCTGTGCAGGCCCACGAACTCCGGGGCCGGGTCGGATCGGCCCGGGTGGCCCGGCTCGCCACCGTCCGGCCCGACGGCCGCCCCCATCTGGTGCCGGTCTGCTTCGCCCTGCTCGGCGACGTGGCGTACCACGCCGTGGACGAGAAACCCAAGCGCCACCGGCAGCTGCGCCGGCTGGTGAACATCCAGGCGACGGAGCACGCCTGCCTGCTCGTCGACGAGTACGACGAGGACTGGTCGACGCTGTGGTGGGTCCGGCTGGACGGTCACGGCCGCCTGGTCGGGGACCCGGCGGAGGAGGCGGCCGCCCGGGCGGCGCTGGCCGCGAAATATCCGCAGTACGTGGCGCGCCCACCGGACGGGCCGGTCGTCGCGGTCACGGTGACCCGATGGTCGGCGTGGTCGGCGGCCGGAGGCGCGGTGGAGTTGACCGGGTGAACGCCTCGGCCGCGGACAAGCCCGCCCGCTGAACGGCGAGCCGACCGGTACCGCCCGGTTCCGGGGTCAGCCCGCCGGGGCGAGCGCGTCGAGCACCTCGTCGGCGCGGCGCAGCGACACCTGCGGGTCCGCCGAGGGTGAGCCCATCTCGGGGTCGAAGTTGAGGTCGACGAAGAGTTCGGTGACGCCCGCCGCGGCGAGCCGGCCGAAGTCCGACCGGATCTGCTCGAGCGTGCCGGTGAGCGGCGTACGGTCGGCCGAGCCTGCCGGGCGTACCCGCACGGCGCCCCGGCAGACGAACCGCAGCGAGCGGGGGTCGCGCCCGGCATCCGCCGCCGCCGCCCGCACCGTCGCGATCGCCTCGGCGATCCCCGGCAGGTCGGCCTGGCTGCCACTGATCCAGCCGTCGGCGAGCCGGCCCGCACGGCGCAACGCCGCGGGTGCCTGACCGCCGAGCAGGATCGGCGGATGCGGTCGCTGCACCGGCTTCGGGTCCATCCGGGTCGGCGGAACCTGGTAGAACTCGCCGCGATGCGCGATGACCTCGTCCTGCCAGAGGCTGCGCAGGACGGTGACGAACTCGGCCGCGCGCCGGCCCCGCCGGCGCCGGCTCGCGCCGGTCGCCTGGTACTCCTCGTCCGACCAGCCGAGGCCGAGCCCGACGTCGAGCCGTCCGCCGGCGAGGATGTCGAGGGTCGCGGTCTGCTTGGCCAGCACGACCGGGGAGAGGAACGGCATGTTGAGCACCGCGACGCCGAGCCGGATCCGCGTGGTGTGGGCGGCGAGGAAGGCCAGCGTGGTCAACGGATCGTGGACGCTGTGGTACGTCTCGCTCCAGCCGAGGTCGGCGGGGGCCAGCAGACGCTGGAACGTCCACAACGAGTGGTATCCGAGCAGTTCCGCGCGCCGGGCGACGTGGACCATGTGCTCCGGGGTTGCCCATGAGCCGGAGACCGGCGGGGCGAATCCAATCTCCACTCCGGCACGCTATCCAGTGCCGCCCCGGTCGCGCGCGGAACCCGCCATCGTCGACCTGCCCGGCGGGCGGAGCGGCCGAAGCGCCCAGCCGCAGCTACCCGTCGTCAACGCTGCCCACGTCGGGCCCAGCCGCGCTCCCGCCCGCGCAGAAGAGCGTCTCCGTTCCATTCACAGCTGATTGGCACTTCCGGCGCCGCGCGGCTTGCCCCGGAAAGGGTGAGGAACATCGGCTCTCGAAATCGGCGGGTCGGTGTAACGGAAATGGCCCGGCCGACGCAGCGACCGCCGCAATACCGCGTCGAAACGAAAAACGGGTCAGGACCGGGTCCGCAACTCCCCGGTCCTGACCCCCAGCCGTCCGGCGTGGTAGCGAGCTTCGCCAGATTGGACGCGCGGGCGTGGCACGCCGCCCACGCCGGCCTCAACCCGACGAGCCGGCCCGCCTGCACTCAGCTCCACGGTGCCCAGCTACCGGACTTCGGTGCGCCCCCGACTCACCCCGAAGAGCCGTGAGCGCCGGATCAGGTTAGGCGCGTTTCTCCGGCCCGGACAAGGCGCGCCGGGCGCCGTGGAGGGTGATTGATATCAACGTTGAAAACCGGCATGTCGGCGTAACACGGCGGCCGGGACGAACGCTATTTCCGGTCGGAGCGACCTCTGCGCCACCGCTCCGCCAGACGGGCCGCCACGCCGCCCGCCAGCACATGCAGCAGCCGTACGCCGGTGGCGGCCGGCAGCAGCGCCACCCCGCCCAGCGGCGACCGCGACCGCCCGGAACGCCGCCGGCCGGGCGGCCGGCGGCGGTGGCACCCCCACCCTGCCATGGCGGCGCACCAGGTCGAGCGCGAACCACCCCACCGAGCAGGTCAGCGGCATCGGAGTCGCCCGCTGCCGGCGGTCAGCTGGCCGGTCGGCCCGTCGCACGTGGTCAGAAGTGCTTCAGCAGGTCGGGGAAGGCGGTCAGGTGCAGCACGCCCGGGTCGGCCGGATCCAGCTCGTCGTGCTCCAGCACCCAGGTGTTCTCGTTCGGGATGAACACCGCGTTCATCCCGGCCGCCCGGGCCGGCAGAATGTCCGACTTCGGGGAGTTGCCGATCATCCACCCGCCGGCCGGGTCGAAGCCGTGCTCGCGGGCCAGCCAGCGGTACGTGTCGACGTCCTTCTCCTGGACGATGTGCGCGGCCCGGAAGTGGTGCAGCAGCCCGGAGGCGTCGAGTTTGCGCTGCTGCTCTGCCCGGTCGCCCTTGGTCAGCAGCAGCAGCGAGTGCCGGCCGGCGAGCTCGTCCAGCGCGTCCGCCACCCCGGGCATCAGCTCGACCTGGTGCTCGACCAGCGCCACCGCCAACTCCTGGATCTCCCGGCGCTCGGCCTCGGTGGCCGGCCGCCGGCGCAGCCGCTCCAGGCACTCGCCGAGGCTGTGCAGGAAGACCTTGCTGCCGTAGCCGTGCACGGCCGCGTTGGCCCGCTCGATGTCGTCCAGCACCGCCCGGATCTCGACCCGGTCCAGGGTGGGGTGGTCCAGCCACGCCAGGAAGTCGTCGATCACCCGCTCGAAGAGCATGTTGTTCTCCCAGAGCGTGTCGTCGGCGTCGAACACCAGCACCTGCCCCGGGGACACCGTAGCGCCGCCACCTGTCATGCCCGTTCCCCTCCCGTGCCGGGCCCGGCGGGTCGCCACGGCCCGGCCGGGACTATAGGGCAGACCCGCCGGCCCGCCCAGGGACTTTCCCGCCCGCCCGGCGCGGGGCCGGCGCCAGCGCGACGTCCAGCAGCCGGGCGGCGATCATCTCCTCCCGCTGCTCCTGGGCCTCCGGCCGCAGCCGGCCGCCCCGGGTGAGCATGACCATCCCGTGCAGCAGGCTCCAGCCGAGTTCGGCGAGGGTGTCCGCGTCCCGGCCGGCGGCCAGCGGCGCCACGGCGGCGCGCAGCTGCCCGAACGCGGCCGCCGGGGTCACCGGCGCCCGGTCCGCGCCGAGGGTCAGGTCGGGGGTGTGCGCGAGCATCGCGTCGTAGACCTCGGGATTGGCGTACGCGAAGTCGAGGTAGGCGGAAACCACGGCGGACCAGGCCCGGCGGGGGTCGCCGGCGGCCGCCCGGGCGGCGGTGAGCGCGGCGGCCAGGTCGGCGAAGCCGCGCACCGCGACCGCGGCCAGCACCGCGTCCCGGTCGGTGAAGTGCCGGTAGAAGCCGCCGAGGTCGACGCCGGCCCGCTCCGCCAGCCGCCGGGGGGTCACCGCCGTCCAGCCCTCCGCCTCGGCCAACTGCCGGGCGGCGGTGACGATGGCCGCCGCCTCGCCCCGCTCGGCCTGGCCCCGGTCGGTGCGGGCCGCGGCACCGCCCTGCTCGCCGGGGACGGCCGCCTCGCCCGGGTCGGCGTCCCCGTCCTCTGGTTCGGACACTTCGCCGAGGGTAGTGGCGGCCACGGGCGGCGAACGGTCGGCGACGGATTGGCGACTGTTCGCCGTCGCGACACGATCCCCTGGTCAGCGGCGCAGGGTGAGGATCAGGTCGGCGACCAGCGCGGTCCAGCCGGTCTGGTGCCAGGCCCCGAGCCCCGCGCCGTTGTCGCCGTGGAAGTACTCCGGGAAGGCGATCAGGTCCCGCCAGTCAGGGTGGGTCTGGAAGAGCTGGCAGGCGCCGTAGATCGGCCGGCGACCCCAGCCGTCCCGGGTGAACAGCGAGATCAGCCGGGCGGAGAGATCGTCGGCGATCTCGTCCAGCGTCCGCTTCACGCCGGACCGGGTGGGGTACTCCACCCGCAGGTCGTCGCCGTAGAAGGCCGCGTAGTCGCGCAGCGCGGTGATCAGCAGGAAGTTGGTCGGCATCCAGATCGGCCCGCGCCAGTTGGAGTTGCCGCCGAACAGGCCGCTGGTCGACTCGGCCGGCTCGTAGCCGACGCAGAACTCCTGGCCACCGAGGGTCACCGCGAACGGCTTGTCCAGGTGCGCGCGGGAGAGCGTGCGCAGGCCGTACTCGGAGAGGAACTCGTCGGGGTCGAGCATCCGGGCCAGCAGCCGGACCACCTGCTCCGGGCCGACCATGGACAGCAGCCGCTGCTGGCGGCCGTCCGGGGCAAGCCGGCGGGCCCCGATCACGTCGGCGTACTCCGGGCGGTTGGTGAGGAACCAGCGCAGCCGGGCGCCCAGCTCGGGCAGCCGGTGCAGGGTACGCGCGGGGAGCCGGGTGACCGCGGCCAGCGGCAGCAGTCCCACCACCGAGCGGACCTTCAGCGGCACCTTCGTGCCGTCGGTCAGCCGCAGCACGTCGTAGAAGAACGCGTCCTCGTCGTCCCAGAGCCCCTGCGAGTAGGCGGCGGCCGCGATGTACGCGAAGTGCTCGAAGAACTTGGTGGCGGTGTCCACCCAGGTGCGGTCGTGCTCGGCCAGCACGATCGCGATGTCGAGCAGGTTGAGCGCGTACATGGCCATCCAGCCGGTGCCGTCGGACTGCTCCAGCACGCCGGCCACCGGCAGCGCGGCCGACCGGTCGAACGGCCCGACGTTGTCCAGCCCGAGGAAGCCGCCCTCGAAGACGTTGTTGCCGCCGGTGTCCTTCCGGTTGACCCACCAGGTGAAGTTGAGCAGCAGCTTGTGCATCACCCGGGCCAGGAAGTCGTGGTCCCGGCTCCCGTCGATCTCGAAGACCTTCAGCGCCGCCCACGCGTGCACCGGCGGGTTCACGTCGCCGAACGCCCACTCGTACGCGGGGATCTGCCCGTTGGGGTGCAGGTACCACTCGCGCAGCAGGAGCAGCAGCTGCTCCTTGGCGAAGCCCGGGTCGACCCGGGCGATGCTCACGCAGTGGAAGGCCAGGTCCCAGGCCGCGTACCAGGGGTACTCCCAGGGGTCGGGCATGGAGATCACGTCGAAGCTGGTCATGTGCCACCAGGCACTGTTGCGCCCGTGCCGGCGGCCGGGCGGCGGCGCGGAGCCCGGATCGCCCTCCAGCCAGCGTTTGACGTCGAAGTGGTAGAACTGCTTGCCCCACATCAGCCCGGCGATGGCCTGCCGGGCGACGAGAGCCTCGTCCGGGGTGGCGGCGGCCGGGATCACCCCGGCGAAGAAGCGGTTCGCCTCCGCCCGCCGGGCCCAGACCACCGCGTCGAAGCCGTCGTCCAGGTCCGCCGGGGGCGGCGGGGTGCCGCCGGGCGGCGGGGCGGTACGGGTCAACCGCAGCCGGATCTGCCGCTGCTCGCCGGCCGGCACGTCCAGCACGTAGTGCAGCGCGCCCTTGGTGCCCTCGCCCGCCGGGTTCACCGTCGGGGCGCCGTTGACCACGTGGTCGTTGATGCCGTCCTTCGGGTAGCGGGACCGGCCGGGCAGCCCCCAGAGCCGCTCGGCGTTGGTGTCGTTGTCGCAGAGCAGCGGGGTCGGCGCGCCGTCGCCCTCCAGCAGCAGCTGGCCGAGCACCCGGTGCTCGCCGACCAGCCGGGAGCCCTCGCCGACCAGGCGGGGGATCCGGTCGCCGCCGGGCAGCCCCCACGCCCAGGTGTTGCGGAACCACAGGGTGGGCAGCAGGTGCAGCCGGTCGTCCCGGTCGCCCCGGTTGGCGACCGTGATCACGATGCACAGGTCGGTGGGGGACGCCTTGGCGTAGTCGACGGTCACCGCCCAGTACCGGTCGTCGTCGAAGATGCCGGTGTCGACCAGCTCGTACTCGGTGTCGTCCCGGCCGCGCAGCGCGTTCACCGCGACCAGTTCGTCGTACGGGAAGGCGGTCTGCGGGTAGTGGTAGCGCCAGCGCATCCAGGAGTGGGTGGGCGTGGAGTCCTCGTACCACCAGTAGTCCTTGGCGTCCTCGCCGTGGTTGCCGCCGTCACCGCCGAGGCCGAACATCCGCTCCTTGAGGATCGGGTCCCGCCCGTTCCACAGCGCGAGGGCGAAGCAGAACGTCTGCCGGTCGTCGCAGACGCCGGCCATGCCGTCCTCGCTCCACCGGTAGGCTCGGGACCGGGCGTGGTCGTGGGGGAAGTAGTCCCACGCCGTGCCGTGTTCGCTGTAGTCCTCCCGCACCGTCCCCCAGGCCCGCTCGGACAGATACGGACCCCATGCCCGCCAGTCCTGCTCCCCCGCGTCGGCCTGGGCGAGCCGGATCCGTTCGGGGTCGGGCGCGGGCGCGTTCGACAGCGGCACGTCGGTGATCACGTGCACATCTTCGACGCCGCCGGGGTACTCCACCACAGCGGCCATTCTCGTCGTGGCGTGTTACACCCCGCCGCTGGTGGAGGAAAGTTGATCGACATTCGCTTCGGCGCGCAGGTCTGCGGGGAGCTGACCAGCGGCGCGACCCGGGAGTGGCTGGTCGCCGACGGCCTCGGCGGGTACGCCATGGGCACGGTCGCCGGGCTGCGTACCCGTCGCTACCACGGGCTGCTGGTGGTGGCCGGCGAGACGCCGGCGTCCCGGCGGGTGGGACTGGTCAGCCTGGACCCGACCGTGCTGCTTCCCTCCGGCGCCCGGGTGCGCCTCGGCGCCCACGAGTGGGCCTCCGGGGTGGTCGACCCGTGCGGCTTCGAGCTGCTGGAGCAGTTCGCCCTCGTCGGCGGGGTGCCCCGGTGGCGGTGGCGGATCGGCGACGTGGTGATCGAGCGGGAGCTGGCCATGCGGCACGGCCACGGCTGCGTCGCGGTGGTGCACCGGCTGGTCGCGGGCGGCCCGGTGCGGCTGGAGCTGGCCGCGGCCTGCACCTGGCGGGACGCGCACGGCGAGCGTCGCGCCGACGGACCGGCGCCGCGGGTGGAGCCGGTGGCCGGCGGGGCGGTGATCGAGGGCGCGTTCCGCCTGGCCGGGCCGGGCTGGACCCCGGAGGGCCAGTGGTGGCGGGGGGTGCACCACCGGGAGGAGGCAGCCCGCGGCCTGCACCCGGACGAGGACCTCTGGTACGCGGGGCGCTTCGCCGGCACCCTGGACCGCCCGGGCGACACCCTGTCCGTGCTGGCCTGGGCCGGTGACCTGGCCGCGCAGCCGCCGCCGGCGACCGAGGTGGTCGCGGCCGCCCGGGCCCGCAACCGCCGGGTGGTGGCCGCCGCGCGCCCGGCCGACGACGTCGACGCCACCCTCACCCTGGCCGCCGACGCGTTCGTCATCCGCACCGGCCGGGGGCCGGACGTGGTCGCCGGGTACCCGTGGTTCGGCGCCTGGTCCCGGGACACGATGATCTCCTACGAGGGCCTCTTCCTCGCTACCGGCCGGGCCGAGGAGGGGGCCGAGCTGCTGCGGTCGTACGCGGCGACGCTGTCGGAGGGGATGCTCGCCAACACCGCCGACACCGGGCGGGTGGAGTACAACACGGTCGACGCCACGCTGTGGTTCCTGCACGCGGTACGCCGGCACGTCGCGGTCACCGGCGACACCGACCTCGGCGCCGAGCTGCTGCCAGCGCTGCGCGGGGTGGTCGACGCGCACCTGGCCGGCACCCGGTTCGGCATCGCCGTCGACCCGGCCGACGGGCTGCTCACCTCCGGCGCCCCGGGTGCCGCACTGACCTGGATGGACGCCCGGGTCCACGGGGTGCCGGTCACCCCGCGCGCGGGTAAGCCGGTGGAGGTCAACGCGCTCTGGATCAACGGGCTGGCGGGCCTCGCCGAGCTGACCGGGCTGGCCGGGCGGGACGCCGGCGATCTGCGCCGGCTGCACGAGCGGGCGGTCACCGCGTTCCGCGCGCGCTTCCCGGCCCCCACCGGCTGGCTGCACGACGTGGTCGACGCGCCCGCGCCGGCGTACCCGCTGGGCGCCGCCGAGCGGCACGACGACGACCTGCTCCGCCCCAACCAGCTGCTGGCCTGGTCGCTGCCGTACGCCCCGCTGGAGCCGGACGCGCCGGCGCTGCGCCGGATCGCCGCCGGGCTGCTCACCCCGCTCGGCCCGCGCAGCCTCGCCCCCGACTGCCCGGGGTTCGTCGGGCGGCACCGGGGCGGGCCGGCCGAGCGGGACGGGGCGTACCACCAGGGGACCGTCTGGCCGTGGCTGCTCGGCCCGTACGCCGACGCCTGCCGGCGGGCCGACCTGCCGGTCGACGACCTCTTCGTGGGGGTCGAGGCCCACCTCACCGAGTACGGCCTGGGGTCGGTGAGCGAGACGGCCGACGGCCTGGCGCCGCACCAGGCGACCGGCTGCCCGTTCCAGGCCTGGTCCGTCGCCGAGCTGCTGCGGGTCCGCCGTTAACGGTTTACACCTCTGCAACGACCGCGTCTCCGCTGGTTAGCCGGTCGGCCGCAGGATTGGATCCGATCCAGCCGCGACGACGGGCACCGGCGCAGGTGCCGGCCGGCGCGCGCCCGGAGACAACTCCAAGGGGGCCGCATGTCACCTGACGCCGACGTGATCGACATCCACCCTGCCCGGCACCAGCGCGTGCTGATGCTGTCCTGGGAGTACCCGCCGGTGCTCGTCGGCGGCCTCGGCCGCCACGTGCACGCCCTCTCCGTCGCCCT
>NZ_JBSWCE010000046.1:0-45333 GCF_056780015.1 Micromonospora sp. R311 | reverse complement strand
GCCGACTCGGCCAACCCGGACACCGCCTCCTACCGGATGAGCGTGGACAACCTGGCCGACTGGATCGCCACCCGCGGCTACACCGCCTGACCCACCACCAGAACACACCGTGAAGGGCCGACCCCCACCCCGGGGGGCCGGCCCTTCACCGTCTCCGGGCGGAGTGAGGGGCGGAGCCGTTCTTCCACCCAGCGAAGCACGTATTGACAATTGTCGACCCCCGGGTGACGCTGACGAGAGAGCGCTCTCTCACCCGCCCGGGCACAGCACACCACCACCAGTCCCGCCAGGGATCTCCGATGCCTTTTTCGGCGGCGGCACCGGCAAGGGTCCCTGACCCGTACCCCCGACAGGAGTCACGAGATGGACAGGGCCGCACCCCTCTCCGGTACCCGCCGCCGGTTGCGCCTCGCGACAGCGGTCGGCGCCCTGCTGGCGCTCCTCGGCACGTACGCCGTGCTCACCGCCGCGCGGGCCGACGCCGCACCCGCTCCGTACGTCATCCGGGTGGCGGAGTTCCCCGCCGACTGCCCGTACAGCCACCGGCTGCCCGACGACCCGATCATCTTCCCCGGGCTGCCCGGCGCCTCGCACATGCACAGCTTCTTCGGCAGCACGGTGACCAACGCCCACACCGACCTGGCCGACCTGCTGAACTCGACCACCACCTGCAACCCGCGGGTGGACGTCTCGTCGTACTGGGTCCCGACGCTGTACCGCGACAACGTGCCGGTCGAGCCGACCATCGTCACGTTCTACTACCTCGGCGAAGGCGTCCGGAGCGACATCGTCGCCCGCACCGAGCCGATCCCGCAGGGGCTGCGGATCGTCGCCGGCAACGCCCGGGCCACCGGCCCGAACGACAGCATCGCCCGCTGGTCCTGCCTGCACGCCGGGCACGTACCACCGTCGAAGGACTTCGTCACCTGCCCGGCCGGCACGATGCTGGAGTCGTACCTGGACTTCCCGCAGTGCTGGAACGGTCGCGACCTGGACTCCCCCGACCACAAGAGCCACATGGCGTACCCGGTGAACCAGGCCTGCCCGGCGAGCCACCCGGTGCCGGTGCCGAAGCTGCGCCAGGTGCTGCGGTACCCGGTCAGCGGTGACCCGTCGCGGTTCCGGCTCGCCTCCGGACCGGGCTACACCATGCACGGCGACTTCTTCAACGCGTGGCCGGTGGAGGAGATGGCCCGCCGGGTCCGGGACTGCATCCGTCCGGTGATCAAGTGCGGGGCCGACGGCCGGCCGCTCTGACCGCACGCGATTCGCCCCTGGTGGCAGCGGGCCCGGCGGCACGGGTCCGCTGCCCGGGGAAGGGAGGCCGGATGCGCACCCGGGTGGCCGTGCCGTTCGTCCTGCTCGCCGCGGCGCTGCTCGGCGCGGGCTGCGCCGGCGGCGCCGGACCCGCCCCCGACACCGCGCCGCCGGGCGGCGCCGTACCCGCCGGTGGGGCCCCGTCCCCGATCGGCGAAGCGGGCGCCTTCAACCCGACCGACGTCGCCTGGCTCCAGCTGCACGTGGCGATGACCGAACGGCTGCTACCGGTGCTCGACCTGGTGCCGGCCCGGACCACCGACCCGACCTGGCGACGGCTCGCCGCCCGGGTCGCGGCCGCCCACCGCACCGACCTCGCCCGGTCCCGCCGGCTGCTGGCCGGCTCCGGCGCGCCCGCGACGAACCCGCACGAGGGCCACGACATGCCGGGCATGGTCACCGCCGACGAACTCGCGGCGCTCCGGGCGGCCACCGGCGTGCCCCTGCACCGGCTGCTCGCCCGGCACCTGCGCGCGCACCTGGCACAGGCGGTCCGGCTCGCCGCCGCGGAGCAACATGCCGGCACCCACCCGGCGACCACCGCACACGCCGCCGCGATCACCCGGGAGAGCCGTGCGGAGCTCGCTCGCCTCGACCGGCTCGCCCAGGCGTCCCGAGCCGGCACGGCGCGGTAGCGGCGGCCCGGACGACGACCCCGCACGTCCTTTGCTCTGCTTCAACCGACGCAACGAACCGGGTGGCCAACCGCTGCGTTGGTTGAAGCAGAGCAAAGGGGCCGGGACAGGTTCCTCCGGTCCGGGGCCTGGGCCGGGCCGGCGAGCCGGGCGGGCGCCGGGCTTGACCAGCCGGAGCCTGGCGGGCCCCGGAGGCAGGTCGAGATCGCCGCCGGGGCCGACGGGCCGGGCTCAGGCGGCGTACCGGGCGGCCAGGTCGACCGTGCGGCGGGCCGCCGCCACCATCGCCCGGTCGGCGAACCGACCGTCCGGCAGCACCACGGTCCCGGACTCCCGGGCCTGCGCCTCGGCCACCGCGGCGAGCAGTTCCTCCGCCCGGGCCACCTCCCGCTCCCCCGGCCGGAACGCCTCGGCGATCACCGGGAGCTGGCGCGGGTGGATGGCCGCCCGGCCGAGGAAGCCCAGCCGCCGGCCGGCGGCGCAGGAGGCGGCCAGACCGTCGGGGTCGGCCACGTGCGGGTACACCGACATCGCCGGTGGCGGCAGACCGGCCGCACGGGCCGCCACCACGATCCGGCCACGGGGCCAGGTCAACCCGTCCTCGTCGGTGACGCCCAGGTCGGAGCGGAGATCGGCCTCGCCGAGCCCGATCGAGGCCACCGCGGGATGGGCCTGGGCGATGGCGTACGCGGACTCGACGCCGAGCGCCGACTCGACCAGCGGGTGCAGCGGCACCTCGACCCGGGCCGCGAGCGCGGTCACCGTCGCGGGTGACTCCACCTTGGGCAGCCGCAACCCGGCCAGCCCCGGCCGCCCCGCGACGGCGGCCAGGTCGGCGGCGAGGTCCGGACCGGTCAGCTCGTTGACCCGGACCTGCACCGGCACCGGGTGCGGCTGCGCCAGGAACTCCGCCACCGCCGCCCGGGCGTACGCCTTGCGGCCGGCGGCCACGGCGTCCTCCAGGTCGAGGATCACCGCGTCGGCGCCCGAGGCGACCGCCTTGGCGAACCGGTCCGGCCGGTCGCCCGGTACGTAGAGCCAGGTGAGCAGCATCAGATCACCCCCTGCGCGCGCAGCCGGGCGAGCTCTGCGTCGTCCACACCGAGGGCCCGCAGCACCGCGTCGGTGTCCTGCCCGTGCCGGCGCCCGGCGTGCCGGATCTCCCCCGGCGTGCCGGAGAGCCGGAACGGCACGTTCTGCATCCGCACCTCGCCCAGCTCCTCGTCGGGCACGGTGCGCACGGTGCCCAGCGCCGCGTACTGCGGGTCGGCGAGGATGTCCCGCACGTCGTAGACCGGGGCCACCGCCGCTTCGGCCGCCTCGAACGCGGCCACCACCTCGTCCCGGTCGCGCTCGGCCACCCAGGCGCTCACCGCCGCGTCCAGCTCGTCGGCGTGCGCGGCCCGGCCGCTGCCGGTGGCGAACCACGGCTCGTCGACCAGCTCGGGACGGCCGACCAGGCGCAGCACCCGCTCGGCGATGCTCTGCGCGCTGGTGGAGACCGCGACCCAGCGCCCGTCGGCGCAGCGGTACGTGTTGCGCGGGGCGTTGTTGTTGGACCGGTTGCCCAGCCGGGGCTGGACGTAGCCGAGCTGGTCGTACCAGGTGATCTGCGGGCCGAGCATCGCCATGATCGGCTCGATGATGGCCAGGTCGACCACCTGCCCGGCGCCGGTGAGCTCCCGGCCGCGCAACGCCAGCATGACCGCGTACGCGGCGGCCAGCGCGGTCACCGAGTCGGCCAGCCCGAACGGCGGCAGGGTCGGCGGGCCGTCCGGTTCGCCGGTGGCGGCGGCGAACCCGCTCATCGCCTCGGCCAGGGTGCCGAACCCGGGCCGCCGGGCGTAAGGCCCGACCTGGCCGAAGCCGCTGATCCGGGCGATCACCAGCCGGGGGTTGACCGCGTGCAGCTCGGCCGGGCCGAGGCCCCACCGCTCCAGGGTGCCGGGGCGGAAGTTCTCCACCAGCACGTCGGCGTCGGCGACCAGCCGGCCCAGCAGTTCGGCGCCGCGCGGGTCGCCGAGGTTGAGGGTGACCGTGCGCTTGTTGCGCCCGAGCACCTTCCACCACAGCCCGACGCCGTCCTTCGCCGGGCCGTGCCCGCGCGACGGGTCGGGCTTCGCCGGGTGCTCCACCTTGACCACGTCGGCGCCGAAGTCGCCGAGGAACGCCGCGGCGAGCGGCCCGGCAAAGAGGGTGGCCAGGTCCACCACCTTCACCCCGTCGAGCGGGCCGGGCCGGCCCGGTTCGGCTGCGGCGGTCACGGCGTTCCCTTCGTCGGATCGATGGTGGCGAGGAAGACGTCCCCGTTGCCGAGCGCCCCGCCCGGCAGCGTCCCGGCGGTGCGCCCGCTGACCAGCAGCCGCCCGTCGGCGCCGAGGGCGGCGTAGACGTTCTCCTCACCGAAGGCGTCCGCGGCGTCGTCGCGGGCGGTGCCGTACTGGGCCGCGCCGAGTTGGCGGCCGCGGGAGTCCAGCCGCAGGGTCAGCACGTCCGCGCCGCCGACCGGCACCCCCAGGCTGCTGCCGGTGAAGCCGACCACGGCCACCGCCCCGCCGGGCAGGGCCACCACCTCGGCGCCACCGTCGGCGCCCCGGCCGCCGGTCACCGTCCGCCAGCGCTGTTGGCCGGCCGCGGTGTAGGCCACGGTCAGCACGTCGGAACCACCGGCGGTGGCCTCGCCACCGACCGAACCGGTGGCCACCACCGTGCCGGTGGAGCTGACCGCGAGCCCGCCGAGCAGGTCGTCACCCGCCTCGCCGACCGAGGTCGTCCAGCCGCGGTTGCCGGCCGGGTCGAAGCGCGCCAGCCACCCGTCGGTGCCGCCGAGCGGGGTGGCGCCGGGCAGGCCGGCCGAGGTGCCGCCGGCGACGTACACGCCGTCGGCGTCGACGGCCACCGCGTACGCCTTGTCCTCGCCGGCGCCGCCGAACTGCCGGCTCCAGGCGACCGACCCGTCCGGGGCGATCCGAGCCAGCACCGCGTCCTTGTCCCCGGCCGGAGCCGTCCCGTCGAACGAGCCGCTGGTGTAGCCGGCGACGTAGGCGCCGCCGTCCGGGGCGGCCGCGACGGCGTAGAACCGGTCCGCCTTGGCCGGGTCACCCGCCTGGGTCAGCCAGGACCGCTGCCCGGCCGCGGTCAGCCGGGTCACGAACCCGTCGTCGGCGGGGCTGCCGGGGTGGCGGCCGTCGAGGTCGCCCCGGGTGTAGCCGGCGGCGACCACGCCGCCGTCGGCGAGCGGCACCACCCCGTGGAGCCGGTCGTTGGCCGGGCTGCCGAACTGGGTCGTCCACCGCGCGCCGGCCGTGTCGAGGCGGCTGACGACGGCGTCCAGCCCGCCCGCGTACGGCTGGCCGGCCACCGGCCCGGAGGCCGCGTACCCGATGGTGGTGGCGCCGTCCGGGTGCCCGGCGACGCCGCCGGCCCAGTCGGTGCCCGCGCTGCCGTACGCCGGCCCGGGCAGCCCGGCCGGCGGGGTGACGCTCAGCGTGGGAGCCAGCCGCCGCAGACCGTCCACGAAGGCCGGTCGCCAGTCGGCCCAGTCGTGCCCCCCGTCGAGCACGCGGAACTCGGCGGCCACCCCGTCGGTACGACGCACGGTGTTGTAGAGGGTCGCCGCCTCGTAGTCCAGGTCGTGCACCGCGTCCGCCGGGTCCGGGTTGGCCCACTCGTCGTCGCCGACCGCGATGTACATCCGCACCGGCGACTCGGCCGCCAGGCCGGGCAGCAGCGCCGGGTAGTTCGACCGCTGGTAGACCTCGTCGGAGAAGCGCTGCTCGCCGGAGCCGAAGGCGCCGAACTCGCGCGCCGAGGAGTCGGCCGGCGGCAGCGGACGGTACACCGCCGGGCTGAGCACCAGCGCGTTGGCGAAGAGGTCCTGGTGGGCCAGCGCGTAGCGCAGCGCGCCGGCGCCGCCCATCGAGTAGCCGCCGACCAGCCGGGCGCCCCGGTGGGCCGCGGTGCGGTAGGTGGCGTCGACGTGCGCGACCAGGTCCCGGGTGAGCGCGGTCTCCACCGGCCGGCCCGGGTCGTCCGCGCCGGTGTACCCGGAGTCGACGTACCAGCTGCCGCGGCTGCTCCACGGCGCGTCGGGCAGCACGGCGACCACCGGCGGCACCTCGCCGTCGGCGATCAGCCGGTCCAGGTCGGCCTTGACCCGGGTCCACGCCGCCATGGTGTCGCCCCGGCCGTGCAGCAGGTACAGCACCGGGTAGCGGGTGGCGCCGGACGCGTCGTAGCCGTACGGCAGGTAGACGGTGTAGTCGATGTCGCCGCCCAGCGCCGGCGAGGGCGCCGAGGCGGTGGTCAGCGTGCCCGCGCGGAGCCGCTCCGCGGCGGCCGGCGCCGCGCCGGCCAGCCCGAGCGCGAGGAGTACGGCGGCGACGCCGCCGCCGATCCGCCAGCGTCTGCTCATCAGCTCTGCTCCTGTCCGGTCGGGAGGTCGGCGGCGCAGCGGAAGCCGACCTGGTCGGAGCGGGTCAGCCCGGCGCCGGTCAGCAGCAGCTTCACCGACACGTCCGGCGGCTGCGGGCCGCCGTCGACGTACCAGTCCGAGCCCTCCGCCCGGTATGCGGCCCCGCCCTTGACGATGACGAACCGGGTCCGCCCGTCGGAGTGCTCGCTCTCGGTCAGGTTCCACACCAGCGGCTCCCGGCGGGCCAGCAGCCCCGCCTCGGCGGCCACCTGCCACTCGTCCTCGGTGGGCAGCCGCAGCCCGGCCCACGCCGCGTACGCCCGGGCGTCGGCCAGCTCGACCCCGGTGACCGGGGCGTCGGCCGGCCCCTGCCCGGCGGTGAACCGCTCCGGCCGCACCGGCCGGTAGCCGGTGGCGCGCAGGAAATCGGCGTACTGGCCGTGGGTGACCTCGTGGGTGGCGATGGCGAACCGGCCCAGTGCCACGCTGCGGCGCAGGGTGCCGGTGTGGTGCAGCCGCGGCGGCAGCGGCTTCCACTCGTCGACGTACGGCGTCTCCCCGTACAGCCCGGTCTCCCGCACCCGGTGCCGCACCAGCAGCTCGCGCCGGCCGCCGTCGACGGCGACCATGCCGGCGGGCACCTCGGCGCGCGGCGCCCACGGAACGCGGGCCCGCACCGCGGCGCGGGCCGGGAAGGACGGGTCGCCGGTCGGGGCGGGGTGCGCCGGCACGACGGCGTCGGTGGCGACCACCGCGGCGATCGCGCCGGCGGGCAGCCGGCCGCCCACGGCCACCCGGCCGTCCGGGGCCGGCGTGGCGGTCAGCTCGGCGCCGGTGACCAGGTCGACGAAGCGCCGGCCGGCGCGCGCCTCGGTGACCAGCCAGGGTCCGTCGTGGTCGTCGCCGCGGTTCACCACCGTCCACAGTGGTTCGCCATCGTGCGTCCAGCGGGACGCGTACACCTGGCCGGTGCCGGGGTGGTCGGCGAGCGGGACCCAGTCCTCGGCGCGCAACCACGCGGCGTGGCTGGCCTGCACCCGGCGCATCGCCCGCAGCACCGCCCGGTCGCGGGCGTTCCAGCCGACCCAGACCCCGAAGACGCTCTCCCAGACCAGCACCCCGACCCCGTTGAGCCAGGCGGAGTGCAGCTCGTCGAGGTGGTCGCGGTGCCACCGGCGGGTGTGGTGCAGCACGTGCCGCCGCTCGAACCACTTGGCCCGCAGCACGCCGGGCACCTCGGAGTCGGCGAACCACTGCGCCCAGGACATCGCGTGGTCGGCGATCCGGGCCAGCGGCACCCGGCTCTCCCCCTCCAGCACCATGCCGGGCCGGACGGCGTCCAGCTCGCGGCGCAGCTCGTCCGCGCCCTCCTTGAGGGTGTCCAGGAAGACGCCGTCGACGCCGAGCTTGCCGGCCAGCGCCGCGACCTCCTCGGCGTCGGTGCCGGTCTCCCGCCGGGTGCCGGTGTCCCACGGGTTGTAGTCGACGAACACCCGGACCCCGCGGGCCTGGAAGGCGCGCACCACCTCGGGCAGCTCGGGCACGTCCCGGTACCAGTCGAACTGGTTGCGGTCGTCCAGCCCGATCACCGGGTACGCGTGCCAGAGCACCACGCCGTCGAAGCCGCCGAAGTCCCGGCCGGCCGCGTCGAGGAACGCGTCGACGGTGAAGACCCCGCGCTCGTGGTCGTAGAGCGTCTCGTCCCAGAGCCAGGCCAGGCAGACGCTGAAGCAGTCGAGCGGGATCTCGTCGTAGTGCGCCCCGGTGTAGCCCAGCCGTGCCCGCGCGTCGGCGCGCCAGCGGGTGAGCTGGTCGCGCCAGGCCGGCCAGCGCGCCGGGTCGTCCGGTGCCGCGAAGATCTTCGCCTCGTCCAGCGCGGCCAGGTCGGCGTGCCCACCGAGCGGCACCTCGGTGGGCCGGTCGATCGGGCGCGGCACGTACGGGTTGAAACTCACGGCGTCACCTCGGTTCGCGATTGCGGGGCTCGCAACACCGGCTCACTCCTCACGCTCACGGCGTCACCTCGGTTCGCGATTGCGGGGCTCGCAACACCGGCTCACTCCTCACGCTCACGGCGTCCCCCGGTATGTCGCGGTGTACAGGGCCTCGATGGCGGCCCGCTCGGGCAGCGCGGTCGACGCGCCGGGACGCTGGGCGCAGGCCGCGCCCGCGGCGCACGCCCAGCGCAGGATCGCGGTGACCGTGTCGGCGTCGAGCGCGCCGCCGCGCTCGGCCCACCCGACCGCCAGCGCCGCGGTGAACGCGTCACCGGCCGCGGTGGTGTCCACCGCCTCGATCCGCGGCGGCGGGATCTCCAGGCGCAGGCCGCGCCGGTCGGCGTACGCGGCGCCCCGCGCGCCGAGCGTCAGTACCACCCGCGGCACCAGCTCCAGCAGGGCGTCCAGCAGCACGGGCGGGTCCTCGGCGAAGACGCCGGCGACCACCGCCGCCTCGTGCTCGTTGACCACCAGCACGTCGACCAGGTCGAGCAGCTCCGCCGGCAGCGGCGCGGCGGGCGCGGCGTTGAGCACCACCGTGGTGCCCCCGGCGCGGGCCAGGCCGGCGGCGGTGACCACGGTCGGCAGCGGCACCTCCAGCTGGAGCAGCAGCACGTCCGCCGCGCCGATGGCGGCCCGGTCGGCGGCGTCCAGCTCGGTCAGCGCGGCGTTGGCGCCGGGGGCGACGACGATGAAGTTCTCCGCCGACCAGTCGACGGCGATCAACGCCACCCCGGACGCGCCCGGCACCGCGCGCAAGCCGGTCACCGCCACGCCGGCGTCCACCAGGTTCGCCCGCAGCTGCCGACCGAACTCGTCGTCGCCCACCGCGCCGACGAACGCGCACGCGGCGCCGGCCCGGGCGGCGGCGACCGCCTGGTTGGCCCCCTTGCCGCCGGGCACGGTGCGGAAGTCGTCGCCGAGCACCGTCTCGCCGGGACGCGGCAGCTGGGGCGCGGTGACCACCAGGTCCAGGTTGGCGCTGCCCACCACGACCACCTGGGCGGTCATCGGGCGCCTCCCGGGGTCACGGCCGGGTCGGCCAGCGCGGCGGTACGGGTGGCCAGCTCCGCGAAGCCGATCCCGTCGAAGCCGGCGATGCTGCTGGCCAGCCGCCCGCGCAGCGGGTCGACCCAGCGGCCGGGCAGGCCGGACGCGCCGGTCAGCGCCCCGGTCACCGCGCCGACGGTGGCGCCGGTGGAATCGGTGTCCCAGCCCCCGCTGACCACCGCGCAGATCGATCGCTCCAGGTCCCCCCGCCCGTACGCCAGCGCGGCCGCGACCAGGGCGGCGTTGTTGCGTACGTGCACCCAGTGCAGGTGGCCGTGCCGGGCGTACAGCTCGTCGAGCACGGTCTCCCAGTCGTCGGTGCCGGCGCCCAGCGCCCGCGCCTCGCGCACCGCCGCGGCGAACCGGCTGCGCGGCGGCAGCACCGCCTCGCCGGCGTCGAGCACCTCGTCGACGTTCCCGGCGACCGTCGCGGTGGCCGCCATGGCGGCCACCCAGATCGCCCCGTACACGCCGCCACGGACGTGGCTGACGGTGGCGTCGCGCCAGGCCAGCTCGGCGGCCCGGTCGGGGCGGCCCGGGTTGACCCAGCCGTAGACGTCGGTGCGGATCTGCGCGCCGATCCACTCCCGGAACGGGTTGTGCCGCCGCGCCGACTGCGGCGGGGCCAGCCCGAGCAGCAGGTTGCGGTAGGCCACCCGCTCGGCGGTGAAGACCCGCCCGCCGGGCAGCCAGTCCAGCCACGCCTGGGCCACGTCGGCGCTGGTGAAGTCCCGGCCGTGGGTCTCCAGCACGCGCAGCGCCAGCAGCGCGAAGTTCAGGTCGTCGTCCTCGGGCATGCCGTCGATGTTCTCGGCGAGGCTGGTCGGCGCGCTGCGCCGGTTCCACGGCCAACGGGCGCCCACCTCCGCGGGCAGGCCCCGCGCGGTGAACCAGTCCCGCAGCGGCCACCGGCCGGTCGCGGTGAGGATCTCCCGGATCCCGTGGCGGGGGATCTTCTCCACCGGTTTGCCGAGCAGGCAGCCCACCGCCCGGCCCAGCCAGGCGCCGTGCAGCCGGTCGTACGCCGCCGGTCCGGCCGGCAGCGACCAGGTCGCCGGCCAGCCGGCCCGCACGTCGGCGAGCTCCTCCGGCTCGTCCGCCGAGCCGGCCGGCGGCAGCGCGTCGGCGGCGTCCAGCAGTTCGGTGGCGAGCGCCCGCAGCCGCGGCGGGGCCGGGCTCGCCGAGGCGCCGCTCACCGGCGGGGTGGGATCCCCGCCCGCGGCGACCCACCGCTCGGCGATCGCCGTCACGTCCCGCCCCTCGTCCCGGCTGGCCGCGATCTCGTGCGGCAACACGTCCTCGGGCTGCACCCAGGTGATCCTCACCGGGCCGACTCCCCCGCCGCCTCCCCGGCCCGCTCCTCCGTCCGCGCCAGCCCGCCGAAGCGCTCGGCCCGGCGGGCGAACCGCGCCCGGTCGCGGTCGAACACCTCGGTGGCCACCGCGGCGAGCACCCGCGCCGGCTCGACCAGGTCGGTACGCGAGGCGGTGCCGACCGCCGTCGACCACTCGGCGGGGACCGCCGCCGCGCCGCCCAGCGCGCCGGCGATCGCGCCGGCCATGGTGGCGGTGGAGTCGGCGTCCCGGCCGTAGTTGACCGCGCCGAGCACCGCCCGCCGGTAGTCGCCGCCGGCCACCACCAGCATGCCGAGCGCCACCGGCAGCTCCTCGATGGCGTGCAGCCGGCTGGGCCGGCGGGCCCCGAGACCGGGGTTGCGGTACTCCTCGCCGACCGTGTCGTAGGGGGCCACCGCGGCGCGCAACGGCGCGATGGCGACCCGCCAGTCGTCGTACCCCCGGGCCTCCTTGACCACCGCGTCGATGGCCGCCCGGGTGCCGTCGCGGGCCACGTCGAGCGCGGCGGCGACGACGTCCTCGACGCCCGCCCCGGGGGCCGCGGCGGCGGCGACCGCGGCGGCGAAGACCGCCGCGGCCTCCCGCCCGTAGCTGTGCTGGTGCGCCCCGGCGATCTCCACCGCCTCGGCGTACGCCCCGGCCGGGTCGCCCGCGTTGACGATGCCGACCGGGGCCATGTACATGGCCGCGCCGCAGTTGACGATGTTGCCCACGCCCGCCTCGCGGGGGTCGGCGTGCGCGTGGTGCAGGCGGGTGACCAGCCACCGCTCGGCGGCCGCGAGCCGGTGGAAGGTCACCCCCTCGCGCTCCAGGTCGGGGATGTACACCACCCGCTCGATCAGGTCGGGGACGAGCAGTTCCACCACGTCGTACGCGTCGAGGTGGTCCCGCTTGGCCGCGTACGCCCGCACCAGCGCGTGGGTCATCAACGTGTCGTCGGTGATGTGCCCGTCGCCCTTGTGGTACGGCGCGAGTGGCCGCGCGGTTGCCCAGTCGGCGTGGAACGGGGGCACGATGCCCTCGACCCAGCCGCCGAAGCGGGTGCGGATCTGCTCCGGAAGTGCCGTCTCGGTGGCCCCGCCGAGGGCATCGCCCACGGCGGCGCCGACCAGACATCCGACCGACTTGTCGAGCAAGAGTGACATCGTTACCTCAGAACCTGCTTGCCACCGTCGACCAGCTGCGTGCCGAGCTGATCCAGGGTGATCTTGTTGGCGAAGTACTGCTGCAGGGCCGGCGTGGCGTACTTGGTCTTCCACTCCGGGTAGCCGTCGGCCATCTGGAACGGCGCGACGGTCAGGTCGGCCGCGCTGTCCGCGGCGACGTCCCAGCCCTGCTTGCCGCCGGTCAGCTTGACCAGCTCCTGGTTGGCCTGCTTGCCGGTGGGGACCAGCCAGTCACCCTTGGCCAGCGCGGCCATGTTGGCCGGGTTGAGGAAATACTCCAGGAACTGCGCGGCCTGCTTCTTGCTCTTCGAGTCCTCGGCGATGGACAGCGTCTGCGGGTTCGCCGCCTGCTTGCTGGACAGTCCCTTGACCGGCGGCAGGGTCACCCACTCGAAGCCGGCCGGGGCCTGCTCGACCATCTGCTGGCGCAGCGACACCGAGCCGGGCAGCATGGCGTACTTGCCGCCGAAGAAGCCGGGCAGGGTGTCGGCGCCGCTCATCCCGAGCGCCTCGGGGGACGCCGACTTCGTCGTGTAGATCATGTCGTGGATCCGCTTCGGGACCTCCTTTTCCGCGTCGCCGACCTTGACCTCGGTCCTGCCGCCGTCGGTGTAGAAGAACTTCCCGTCGAAGTTGAGCGCCAGGTTCAGCACCCGGTTGGTCGGCGACTTCAGCGCCCACGCCACGCCGTACTGGCCGGGCTTGGTCAGCTTCTGCGCGTTGGCCTGGAACTCGTCCCAGGTCCAGCCGCCGTCGGCCGGGGGCACCGCGACGCCGGCCGCGTCGAGCAGCTTCTTGTTGGCGATGACGACCTGCGACTCCAGCAGGAACGGCACGCCGGTGACCTTGCCGTCGTAGGTGACGGTGTCCCAGATGCCTTGGTCGATCTGGCCCTTCAGGTCGCCGGAGATGAGGTTGGACAGGTCGGCCAGGTAGCCCTGCTTGCTGAACTCGCCGATCGCGGACGCCTCGTAGTGCACGATGTCCGGCGCGTCGCCGCCCTCGAAGGAGGTGAGCAGCTGGTCGTGCACCGAGTTCCAGTCACCCTGGACGTACTCGACCTGGATGTCCGGGTGCTCGGCGTTCCACTTGGCGACCAGGTCCTTGTTGGCCTGCAGCGACTCCTTCTGCCAGGCGAGGCTGAGGAAGCGCAGCTTCACCGGGCCGGACGTGGCCTCGTCGTCGCCGCCGTCGCCGCACGCGGCGAGCGCGCCGAGGCCGACGACCGCGACCGCGGCGGTCGCGGCGAGTCGACGGAATCTTCTGGGGAGCATGGGGGATACCTCCTCGGTGGTGGGTGGGGGTCAGCCCTTGACCGCGCCGGCGAGCGACCCGGACGAGAGCCGGCGTTGCATGAACGCGAAGAAGACCAGGCTGGGCAGGGTGGCCAGCAGTGAACCGGCGGCCAGCGGGCCCAGCCGGGCAGTGCCCTCGATGCCGACGAACCGGGCCAGCGCCACCGGCAGGGTGGCCAGCTCCGGGGTCTTGATCAGCACCAGGGCGAAGAAGAACTCGTTCCAGGCGGAGATGAACGAGAACAGCGCGGTGGCGACCACGCCGGGGGCGAGCAGCGGGAAGACCACCCGGCGCAGCACCTGGACCCGGCTGGCGCCGTCCACGCTGGCGGCCTCCTCCAGCTCGCGCGGGATGTTGCGGACGAAGCCCTGCAGCATCCACAGCGCGAACGGCAGCGCCCAGACCACGTAGATCAGCACCAGCCCGGCGTGCGTGTTGGCCAGCCCGACCTGCCGCAGCACCAGGAAGATCGGGATGATCAGCAGCACGAACGGGAAGAGCTGGGAGAGCAGCACCCAGCCCAGGGCCGCGGTGCCGAGCTTGGAGCGGAACCGGGCCAGGGCGTACGACGCGGGCAGCGCGACCAGGACGGTGAGCACGGCCGAGGCGAGCGAGACCTGGAGACTGTTCAGGGCCGCCCGGCCCAGCTCCTGCTCGGTGAAGGCCTGCACGAAGTTCTGCACCGTCGGGTTGCCCGGGATCAGCGTCGGGTGCAGCTGCACCAGTTCCCGCGGCGGCTTAAAGGCCGTCGAGACCAGCCAGACCAGCGGGAACCCGAGGAAGATCAGGTAGCCGGTCAGCGCCAGGTACTGCAGCGTCCGCCCGGTACGGCTCGGCCGTCCGATCATGTCAGTTCGCCTCCCTCAGCCGGCGACGCAGGTAGACGGCGAGCAGCGCCACGATGATCACGACCATCACGTTGCCGAGCGCGGCGGCGTAGCCGTAGTTGCCGTAGCGGAACGCCTCCTCGTAGGCGAAGAGCATCGGCAGCATGGTCTTGCCGCCCGGTCCGCCCGCGGTGAGCACGTAGACCAGCCCGAACGAGTTGAAGTTCCAGATGAAGTCCAGCGAGGTGATCGCCACGATCACCGGCGCCAGCGCGGGCAGCGTGACGTGCCGGAACCGGTGCCAGGCGCTGGCCCCGTCCACCGCGGCCGCCTCGTGCAGCTCGCGGGCCACGCCCTGCAGGCCGGCCAGCAGGACCACGGTGGTCTGCGGCATGCCCGCCCAGACGCCCACGAGGATCACCGCGGGCAGGGCGGTGCTGAAGTCGCCGAGCCAGTTGGTCCGCAGCCCGTCCGCGCCCACCCGGTGGAAGAACTCGTTCAGCAGCCCGGCGTCCGGGTGGTAGACCAGCTTCCAGAGGATGCCGACCACCACCGGGGGCATCGCCCAGGGCACCACGGCCAGCACCCGCGCCACGCCCCGGAAGCGCAGCTGCTGGTTCAGCAGCAGCGCCAGGCCGAGGGCGAGCACGAACTGCAGCACGGTCACCCCGAACGCCCAGAGCAGACCGATCTTGAACGAGTTCCAGAACAGCTCGTCGCCGAGCAGCTCCCGGTAGTTCGCCAGCCCGGTGAAGCTGACCTCGACGTTGCGCCCGGCCCTCGCGTCGGTGAAGCCCAGGTACATGCCGCGCAGCAGCGGGAAGACCGACAGCACCAGGATCGGCAGCAGCGACGGGAGCAGCAGCAGGTAGATCATGGTCCGGTCGGAGCGGGAGCGGATGCCCCGGCCGGGCTTTCCGGCCCGTTCGACGTCCGGCCGCTCGGCCAGCGTGGTCACGGGATCACCTCCTCGCTCGCGGCCGCGGGGCTCGCGGACTCACTCCTCGCGGGCACAGCTGGCACCTCTCCGGTGGACGGGCGGGGATTCGGCACCCCGGCCCGGCTGGAGGCACGCACGGCGAGGCTGGGCGGCACCTGCTCGCGCCGGGGCGGCAGCGCCGGGTCGGCGATCCGGGTCAGCAGCAGCTCGGCAGCGCGGCGACCGCGCTCGGCCGAGCCGAGGGAGACGCTGGACAGCTGCGGGAACATCATCTGGGCCAGCTCGGTGTCGTCCATGCCGACCACGGCCACGTCCTCCGGCACCCGGTGCCCGGCGGCCAGCAGCGCGTGCAGCGCGCCGACCGCGATCAGGTCGTTGGCGCAGACCAGCGCGTCCGGGCGGGCCCGCGCGAGCAGCCGCTCGGCGGCGGCGCGGCCGGCCGCGTACTGGAAGTCGCCGACCTCGACCAGACGCTCGTCGAGGCCGATGCCGTGCTCGGCCAGGGCGGCCCGGAAGCCGGCGTCCCGGGCGGCGCCGGGGACGGTGTCCAGCGGGCCGTTGACGAAACCGATCCGGCGCCGACCGGCGGCGAGCAGATGCTCCACCGCCAGCGCGACGCCGCGCCGCGAGTCGGTACGCACATTGTCCACCGGGGCGTCGGCGCCGAGCTGACCAACCACCACCACCGGCACCGGGCTGTCCACCATGGCGGCGAGGTGGTCGTCGGTGACCCGGATCGGCGAGAGGATCATGCCGTCGACATAGCGGTTGGCCAGCCGCCGCAGCAGGGTAGTCTCGTTGTCGATCCGCCCGCCGGTGGCGTGCACCAGCAACTGCCGGCCGGACGCGGCGACCACCGCTTCGATCGCGCGCATCATCGCCACGTACACCGGGTTGCCGATGTCCTCGACCGCGAGCGCGACCAGGCCGGTGCGCTGGGACTGCAGGGAGCGGGCGATGGCGTTGGGCACGTAGCCGACCTCGGCCGCCGCGGCGCGGACCTTGCGGATGGTCTCCGGGCTGCCGCCGACGCCGTTGAGCACCCGGGAGGCGGAGGCGATGGAGACACCGGCGCGGGCGGCCACGGTGTGCACGGTGGGCCGGCCGTCGGTCGACGCCTGTAAACGTTTACGACCCACGACCGCCACCTCCACCTGATTGCTGTAAACGTTTCCGGGAGTTTGCGCCACCCGCGCCGCCAAGGTCAAGGGCTCGTTACGAAAACGTTTCCAACCCGGATCCGCGCCGGCCAGGCGGTACGGATGTCACGCGGACACCCGCCACCGCGCGGCGCGGTGCGGTGCGGCGCGGTGCGGTGCGGCGCGGTGCGGTGCGGTGCCGCGCGCACGTGCTGGCACCTGCGGGTCGTCAGCGCGTCGCGCCCGGCGTGTCGCGGCCCAGGCGGTCACGTCCGCCGGAGCGCGATACCGGAGAGTCATCAAGATGCCGCTGAGTCATCACCCTCGAGACGAACCCACCGGCAGAGGGGATCCGGTCACGACGGTCGTGGCGGCATCGGTTCCGGGAGCGCCGGACATCCGGGACCGGACGCCCGGACGGCCGCCAGACGTGGCCGGTGCCCGAGCTTCGGCCCCGGTGCCGGCAACGGTGGCCGGCTGGCAGCCGCCCGGGCCAGCCGACGGCCCGGAGGGTCAGGAGCCGCGGTTGCGTTCCTGGGCGAGCCGCTCGTCGAGCCGGCCCAACTCGTAGATGGCGTTCAAATTGGTCGGCAGCCGGGTCACGTTGTCGTCGACCGGACCGGGCGCGACGGCCGGCGCCGGGGCGGCCGGGGCGGCGGGGGCGGCGGGCGCGACCTCCGGCCGGCGGCGGCGCAACAGCAGCGCCCCGGACACCGCCAGGGCGCCGATGCCCATGCCGAACACCATCCACTGGAGCCGGTCGTCGTCCCCGGGTGCGGCCGGAGCGGTCAGCGATGACGGGGTGTCGACGACGGCGCTGCGCCCGTCCGGCGCCGGCACCGCGCCCTCCTGGCGCCGGCCCGACCCCTCGCCGGCACGTCCGACGACCGGCGCACCGGGCCCGGCGGAGGTCGAGGTCCCGGCGGCGGCCGACGACGACGGACCGGCTGGAGCGGCTGGAGCGGGAGCCGAGGCCGACGGGCCGGGAGCGCTCGGGGTGGGCGGGGCGCTCGGCGTGGGGGTGCCGTCGCCGCCGCCCAGGAGGTCACCGACGGCCCGCCCAACTCCGCCGAGAAGCCCTCCGACCAGCCCGCCGGAACCCGACGACGACGGTGCGGGCGTCGGCGCGGGCGCCAACGCCAGGGTCAGGGCGAGTGCGGCCACGGCAGGCATGGATCACCTCGGAAGGGGTCGATATGTGAGCACCGTACCGCACACCCCGTGTCGGCCGCGTGACGCCCTACGGCGTCCGCCCTCCGGGCACGGTCCACGGGGGACGCCGCGACGGCGTCCCCCGTGACCGGCGGGCGGATCAGGACGGCAGGCCGCCGACCTGGGTGTTGATCCACGACCGGATGGACGGCAGGTCGCCGTAGATGGACGGACCGGTGGCGCAGACCGAGTTGTTGTTGCCGGACCGGCTGGTCGCGCCGATCAGGTTCCACACCCCGTTGATCCGGCGCACCTGCGGCCCGCCGGAGTCGCCGTAGCAGGCGCCGGAGTTGCCGTTGGTGTTGTTCGTGCAGATCTCGTACGGGCCGTTGATGCCGATGCAGCGGCTGTCCGACACGATCGAGGTGTCCAGCTCGTGCGCCACCGTCGGGGCGCCACCGCAGCCGCGGGTCGGGCAGGTCTGGCCCCAGCCGATGATCCGGGTCGCCGTGCCGACCGCGCCGGAGGTGGTCGGGATGGGCGCCGGGGCGTAGCTGACCGAGTTGGCCAGTTGCAGCAGCTTGACGTCGATCGTGGGGTGGTTGACCGCCCGGGTCACCCCGACCAGGGTCCCGCCGCTGGTGCGGTAGATGCTGCCCACCCGCACCGAGGAGGGGGTCGGGCAGTGCCGGGCGGTGACCGCCCAGTTCGCCTTGATCAGGGTGCCGGTGCAGCCGGAGACGTAGACCATCCACGGGTAGTTCTCGGTGGCCGGGCGGCCGCCGACCACCAGCGGCGTCACGTCGCCGTCGGCGGCCTCGGTCCAGGTGTACGTCCCCGCGACGGTGGCCGCGGCGAGGCCGCCGGCGAAGAGCTGGTTGACCCGGCTGGCCTCGGCTGAGCTGGGGTAGGCGTTGCGGCAGGAGACCGGGGCGCTGCTGCCGGACATCAGGTCGGAGCAGAGGCCGGTGCGCCGGTCGGGCAGGCCGAGGATGTGACCCAGCTCGTGGCTGGCGATGCGGGTGCGGTCGTAGCCCTGGTTGACCGCCGTCCAGCCCATCCAGATCCGGCCGTTGCCCAGGCTGGTGACCTGCGCCCGCGGCCAGCCGCTGTCGACGTAGATGGTGACGTTGCCGGGGGTGCGGGCGACCAGTTGGACGTTGCTGACCCGGCTGTTCCAGATCTGCGCCGCCTGGTCGAAGTTGGTGCGGAACTCGCCGGCGCGGCTCGCGTCGTAGTACACGGTGCGGGCGGCGGCCGACGCGGTCGCGCCGGTGGCCACCTGCATCCCGGCCGCGGCCAGGACGGCTGTCAGCACGGCTCCCGCCGCGCGCAGCAGTTGTCGTCGGAACATCACGTACTCCCCTGAGGTTCACGGCGGCGGCGCCGCCGCATCGATGTACGTGAATGTTAGATCGGTCGCCGTCGATATCCCCCATAACGGCAACGTCATACCGACCGCCGAACCGTCCGGCCAGCCGGCCCGGCGCGTCAGGGCAGCGGATCGGGCAGCATCGCCAGGGTCGCCGGCAGTTGCGAGTGCAGCGGCTCGGGCAGCGCGTCCCGGGTGTACCAGCCCAACCGGTCGAACTTGTGCGGCTCGCCGATCGCCACCGTCACCGGGTCGACCCGGACGGCGAAGACCACCGCCACCCAGTGCGACGGCGGGTCGGCGCGCAGCACGTTGCGGACCCCGAGCAGGGTGGTCGCCCGGGGCGTGGTCGCGTACTCCTCGGTGACCTCCCGGGCGACCGCCGCCTCGAACGTCTCGCCGAACTCCAGCGCGCCCGCGCCGGTGTCCCAGGTACCCGGCTCGTCGCGCGCCCCGGCGGCGCGCCGGGCCAGCAGCAGCCGCCCCGCGCCGTCGTGGCAGACGAACACGCAGGAGACCTTCGGCGTACGCCCGGTCATGGTTCCCCTTCCGTCCGGTGTCACGGCGCGGCGGCGACCAGCGCCTCGCCCGCCGTGGTGCGGGCGTAGAGCACGAAGCGGCCGGCGCGGTGCGCGCCCACCAGACCGGCCGCGCGCAGCGCACCGAGGTGCGTCGACACCGTACCCGGGGTCAGCCCGCACCGGTCGGCCAGTTCGGTGGTGGAGGTCGGCACCGCCAACTCGTGCAGCAGCGCGGCCCGGGTGCGGCCGAGCACCCGGGCCAGCCCGCGACCGTGCGGACCCGGGGCCCGCTCCCAGAGCGTGGCCACCGCGCGGGCCGGGTAGCGCAGCACCGGCTGCCCCGGTGAGCCGAAGTTGGACCAGACCCGGGGACCGCAGAAGACCGACGGGACCAGCAGCAGCCCCCGCCCGTCGAGCCGCACCGCGCCGGAGATGACCAGGTGGTCGACGTGCAGGGTGTCGCCGTCCAGCCGGACGTACGGGTCGAGGTGGTTGAGCAGGCCGTCCATCCCCTCGCTGGCCATCCGCTGCGCGCCGAGCAGCACCTCCCGTTCCAGCAGGGTCCGCATCCGCGGCCAGTACGGCGCCAGCACCGCGTCGGCGTACGCCCGGATCACCTCGGCCAACCGGGCGAGCCCGGCCGGCGGGTCGTCGTACAGGGCGGCCAGCCACGGGGAGCGCGGCCCGGGCATGCCGTCGAGGCTCGCCCGGACGGCGTCCGGAGCGGCGCCGGCGAGGGTGGCCAGTTCCACGTCGAGGGTGGGCTGCGAGGTGGCCGGCGGCGGGCAGACGAAGGTCGGGATGACCACCGTCGGCAGCGGAACGAGGTCGGCGAGGAGCCGCCAGTCCACGCCGGCCAGGCGCGGGCGGACCCGCTCGACCCAGGGCAGGTGCTCGGGAAACAGGTGCGGTTGTTTGAGGATGCGTACGCTGCCGACCGCCTCCCACAGCGGCGACACCGCGAACCGGGTCAGCGCCAGGTCCCGCGCGCCCAGCCCGACCAGCATCATGGCAGCACCCCCGTGGATTCGACGAGCGCCAAATCTATCGCTCCTCGACGGCGCGGCCGGCACCGTGACCGGCATGACCACCGTCTCCACGGCTCCCGGGCCGGCGCAGCGCGACCGCCGCTGGCCCCGCCCGTTCCGGTTGCTCTACACCGCCGCACTCGTCGACGGCATCGGTTTCCACGTCGGCCAACTCGCCGTTCCGGTGCTCGCCGTCTCCCTGCTGGCGGCCAGCCCCGGGCAGGTGGGACTGCTCGGCGCGCTGAGCACCGCCGCGTTCCTGCTGATCGGCCTGCCAGCCGGCGTCTGGGTCGACCGGCTGCCCCGGCGCACGGTGCTGGTCACCGCGGACGTGACCCGGGCCGCGCTGGTGGCGTCCGTGCCGGCGGCGTGGTCGGTCGGCTGGCTGAGCATCGAGCAGCTCTACCTGGTGGTGCTGCTGACCGGCGTCGGCACGGTCTTCGCCGACGTCGCGGCGCAGAGCTACCTGCCGGAGCTGGTCGGCCGGGACCGCCTGGTCGCGGCGAACTCGTTGCTGATGAGTACCGGCGCGACCCTGCAGATCGCCGGCCGGGGGCTCGGCGGGCTGGTCGTGCAGGCACTCACCGCGCCGGTGGCGATCGTGGTGGACGCGGTCACCTTCGCGCTCTCCGCGGCGATCCTCCGGCGGATCCCGGCCAGCGTTCCGCGGGAGCCATCCCGCCGGGCGGCGGGCGGGTTCGGCCGGCAGCTCGGCGCGGGCGTCCGGCACGTGTTCGGCAACCCGCTGCTGCGCCCGCTCGCCGTCTCGACCGCGAGCATCAACCTCACCATGCAGCTGACCACCACGATGCTCCCGGCGGTGTTCCTGCGCGAGCTGGGCCTGGGTGCGGCCGCCCTCGGGCTGTTCCTCGGCGTGGGCGGGGTCGGCGCGTTGCTCGGCGCGCTGACCGCCCGACCGCTGGCCGACCGGATCGGCCAGGGTCGCGCCCTGTGGCTGCCCGGCCTGCTCGTCGCGCCGCTCGGCCTGCTCGTCGCGCTGATCGACACCGGGCCGATGCTGTGGCTGGCCGGGCTCGGCTGGCTCGCGCTGGCCTGGCGGACCGGGGTGGGCAACGTCATCGGCGTGAGCCTGCGGCAGGGCAGCACCCCGGACGCGCTGCTCGGGCGGATGAACGCCACCTTCCGCTTCCTGCTCACCGGGGCGCTCACCGTCGGCGCGGTCGTCGCCGGCCTGCTCGGCCAGTACGCCGACGTGCGCACCTCGCTGGTGGTTGGCGCCATCGCCAACGGCCTGACCTGGCTGCCGGTCTGCTGCGCACCGTTGCGGACGCTGCGCCGGCCGCCGGAGTCCGCCCCGGCGTCCTGACCCGCCAGCTGTTACCCCGGCGTTACGCCACGGCGAAGTCGCTGTGCCGGACCGGCTCGACGGTGGACGGCGAGGCCACCGGCGACGAGGCCGACCGAGGTGGTCCGGAGGCAACGATTCGAGGGGGACGACGATGAGGATCAGGAGTGCGCTCACGGCGCTGGTGGTCGTGCTCGCCGGGCTGGTCGCCGGCGCGGGCACCGGCACCGCGGCGACCACCACCACCGCGGCGGCGACCGGGTCGCCGTACTGCGGGATCACCTGGGGCAGCGGGACGAAGTCGGCCGGCACGCTGAGCACCGCGCCACTGGTCGAGGTGCGCACCGGCCGGCACGACTGCTTCGACCGGGTGGTGTTCGAGTTCGACGGGGCGGTGACCGGCTACACGGTCACCTACGGCGAGACCTGGACCGAGGGCGAGGGGCTGGCGCTGTCGCCGTACACGGCCGGGGACGAGCTGCTGCGGGTCTCCCTCCAGGCCCCGGCGTACGACGACGAGCGGCGGGCCACCGTGCCGTACCGGGTCGGCGAGCACGCGGCGAACGTGCTGCGCTACCGGACCCTGCGGGACGTGGTCTTCGGCGGCAGCTTCGAGGGCTACACCACCTTCGCCGTCGGGGTGCGGGCCCGGCTGCCGTTCCGGGTGTTCGTGCTCGCCGGCCCCGGCACGCACAGCCGGATCGTGCTCGACGTCGCCCACCAGTGGCAGCAGTGACCGACCCGCGCGGTGGAGGGCCCGGCGCCGGCCGGGCCCTCCACATCGTCCGTTGCGGCAGGTCGGCGGCGGGTCGTGGCGGGACTAGTCTCGGATGATGGAGGGCCACGTGCTGGTGGTCGAGGACGATGCCTCCATCCGGGAGGTCACCGCCCTGGGTCTGCGCCGTGCCGGTTTCCGGGTCAGCACCGCCGTCGACGGCCGGGAGGCGCTCGCGGTCTGGCGGGCCCGGCCGGTCGACCTGATCGTGCTCGACGTCATGCTGCCCGGCCTGGACGGCTTCGAGGTGTGCCGGGAGATCCGGCGGACCAGCCAGGTGCCCGTCCTCATGCTGACCGCCCGCACCGACACCATCGACGTGGTGGTCGGCCTGGAGTCCGGCGCCGACGACTACCTGCGCAAGCCGTTCGACCTGCCGGAGCTGGTCGCCCGGGTCCGCTCGGTGCTGCGCCGGGCCACCGCGCCGGTCACCCCGGGCACGTTCACCGTCGGCGGGCTGGAGATCGACCCGGCCAGCTTCGTCGCCCGCAAGGACGGCCGGGACCTGCCGCTGACCGCCACCGAGTTCCGGCTGCTGCTGGAGCTGGCCCGCCGCCCGGGCCAGGTCTTCACCCGGGAGATGCTGCTGGACCGGGTGTGGAACCACAGCTACCTCGGTGACAGCCGGCTGGTCGACGTGGCGGTGCAGCGGCTGCGCGCCAAGGTGGAGGACGACCCGGCCCATCCCCGGCTGGTGCGCACCGTCCGCGGCGCCGGCTACAAGCTCTCCACGGCGTGAGGGAGGAGGCACCGATGGCCGCCGACGCCGTCGCACCGGGCCGCCTGCGACGCCGGCTGATGATCGCGTTCGTGCTGGTCGCCGGGGTCTCCGCCGGGGTGCTCGCCGGCGGGTCCTACCTGCTGCTGCGCCAGGCCCGCTTCGACGGGTCGCTGCACCAGGCCGCCGCCGACGCCCGCTACCAGCTGGTGCTCGCCGGGCAGTTCCTGCCGCTGACCGACCAACGCCGCGCCGACCTGCTGGCCAGCTTCGAGGGCAGCGGCCGGCACGTGGTGCTGGTCGCCGGCGAGCCGCAGCCGTCCAACCCCGGGTACGCGCCGGAGCTGGGCACGCAGCTGCGGGCCACGGTCGCGGCCGGCCAGCTCGGCTACGAACGCTCCGCGCCCGGCGCCCGCCCCCGGCTGCTGGTGGTGGGCGGCCGGATCCCCGGTTCGACCGCCGAGCTGTACGTGGTCACCGTCGAGGACGCCGTGGTGGCCGACCTCGACCAGCTCCGCACCGCGCTGCTGGCCGGCTGGGTGCTGGTGGTGCTGCTCGCCGCCGGGGTCGGGCACAGCCTGGCCCGCCGGACGCTGGAACCGGTGGGTCGGGCCAGCCGGGCCGCCCGGGCCATCACCGAGGGGCTGCTCGCCACCCGGCTGCCGGTACGCGGCCGCGACGAGTTCAGCGCCTGGGCCGCCTCGTTCAACGAGATGGCCGAGGCGCTGGAGTCGAAGATCGACGCGTTGTCCCACGCCCAGGCCCGGGAGCGGCGGTTCACCGCCGACGTCGCGCACGAGCTGCGTACCCCGGTCACCGCCCTGGTGGCCGCGGCGTCGCTGCTGCGCGACCACCTCGACCAACTGCCCGGCGACGCCCGCCGCGCCGCCGAGCTGCTGGTCACCGACGTGGTACGGCTGCGCCGCCTGGTGGAGGACCTGATGGAGATCTCCCGGCTCGACGCCGGCCAGGAGGCGGTGGCCGTCCGCCCGGTCGACGCGCCCGCCCTGCTCGACGCCATCGTCGCCGCCCGCGGCTGGCAGGACCTTGTCACCGTCACCGCCGCACCGGTCGAGCTGCACACCGACCCGCGCCGGCTGGAGCGGGTGCTGGCCAACCTGATCGCCAACGCGGTCGAACACGGCGGCGGCGAGATCCGCGCCGCCGTTCGGCCGGCCGGGCCGCTGGTCGTCTTCGACGTCACCGACCAGGGGCCGGGTATCCCCGCCGAACACCTGCCGCGGCTGTTCGACCGCTTCTACAAGGTCGACCCGGCCCGCTCCGGCCGGGGCAGCGGACTCGGGCTGGCCATCGCCCGGGAGAACGCCCGGCTGCTCGGCGGGCGGCTGCGGGTACGGAGCGAACCCGGCACCGGCACCCGGTTCCGGCTGGAACTGCCCGCCACCCGGCCGGAACCGCCAGACTCCGCGGCAACGGCCGAGGCCCTCCCCCGCCCGGCGCCACAGCCGGACGGTGCCCGATGACCCGCCACCCCGGCCGCCTGCCGACGACCGGCCCACCGTCCAGGTCACCGCGGTGCCGGCACCCGGCCGGACGGTCGGTGACCCGCCGCGCGGCAACGCTGGCCACCGTGCTGATCCTGGCGGCCGGCTGCGCCGACCCCCGCGGTGGCTCACTCGGCCCGGCGCCCACCGCGGCGTCGCCGGCCACCACCGCGCCCACCGCCCCGACGCCGCCCACCCCGGCGGAGACCGGCCCGCCGCCGGCCACGCCGGCGACCCGCACCCCACCGGCGACCACCGGCACCCCGCCGCGCCCGGACACCCTCACCCTCGAGCTGTGGTACGTCCGCGACGGGCGGATCACGCCGACCCGGCGCACCCGGCCGGCGACCGTGACCACCTCCCGGCTGGCCCTGACCGAACTGGCCGCCGGGCCCACCGCGGCGGAGGCAGCCACCGGCATGAGCACCCTGCTCCCGGCCGGCACCGAGGTCACCCGGATCGCCGACGGCGTCGCCACCCTCGGCCCGCTGCCCACCACCTCCCCCGCGTCGGACCGGCGACTGCGCGAGGCACAGGTCGTCTACACCCTCACTCAGTTCGCCACCGTGCGGCGGATCCGGTTCGGCGCCGGCACCCCGGTCGACCGCGGCGACTACGCCGACCTGCTCCCGCCGATCGTGGTGACCAGCCCCACCGTCGGCCAGCGGGTCACCTCCCCGGTCACCGTCACCGGGACCGCCGACGTGTTCGAGGCGACGGTCAGCGTCCGGATCCTCGACGCCGCCGGCCGGGAAATCGCCACCACCTTCACCACCGCCACCTGCGGCACCGGCTGCCGCGGTGACTACCGGGTCGGCCTCCGCTACCGGCTCACCCGGGAACAGCCCGGCACCGTCGAGGTGTACGAGGTCTCCCCCGCCGACGGCTCCCGCAGCAAGCTGGTCGCCGTCCCGGTCACCCTCGCCGCCACCGGCCGCTGACCGCCCCGCTCCTCGGGAGCCGGAGGCGCCCGGTCAGTAGCGTTCCACCAGGTGGGCGCGGCTGGCCGGAAGCTCGTACGACTCGGGCCAGAAGTCGGTGATCCGGGTGATCCGGCCGTCGTCGCCGAGATCGAAGAAGCACAGACCGGGCTGGGTGCCTTCGGCGCCGGTGAACTCGATCCAGCTCACGGCTTGCCGGTGCTCGCCGACGATCCGCCGCACCGTGATGTGCCAGTCGTAGGGGAAACCCTCCACGTTGAACCGGATGTAGGCGTCCCGGCCACGGACCTGCTCCCTGGTCTGCGGGCCGCGGTAGATCACGTCGTCGGCGAGCAGGGCGCCAAAGGCATCCCAGTCCCGGGCCTCCGCGGCGGCCCAGTAGGCCGCGACCACCTCGTGCGCGCTGGTCATGCCGGCAGGGTACTAGGGCGAGGAAATCCCCCGGGGGCCCGCGGTGGCCGTGACCGGGGCGTGCGGACCGGCGCCCGACCCCCCTGGCGCCGGTCCGCGGTTCATCCCTTCACGCAGACCACCTGCTTGAGGTGGGCGACCACCTCGACCAGGTCCTCCTGCTGCGCCATCACCTCGGTGATGTCCTTGTACGCGCCGGGGATCTCGTCGACCACCCCGGCGTCCTTGCGGCACTCCACCCCGGCGGTCTGCGCCGCCAGGTCGGCCGTGCTGAAGGTCCGCTTGGCCTGGGCCCGCGACATCCGCCGCCCGGCCCCGTGCGAGGCCGAGCAGTACGATTCCGGGTTGCCCTTGCCGCGCACGATGTACGACCCGGTGCCCATCGACCCCGGGATGATCCCCAGGTCCCCCCGACCGGCCCGGATCGCGCCCTTGCGGGTCACCAGCACGTCCACCCCGCCGTAGCTCTCCTCCGCCACGTAGTTGTGGTGGCACGAGGTCGGCTCGTCGTAGCCGACCTGCGGGAACTGCTCCCGCACCACCTGGCAGAGCAGGGCGAGCATCATGGCCCGGTTGCGCCGCGCGTACTCCTGCGCCCAGAACAGGTCCCGGCGGTAGGCCGTCATCTCCGGCGTGTCGGCGAGGAAGACCGCGAGGTCCCGGTCGGGCAGATCGGCGTTGTGCGGCAGCCCGCGGGCCACCGAGATGTGCCGCTCGGCCAGCTCCTTGCCGATGTTGCGGGACCCGGAGTGCAGCATCAGCCAGACCCGCCCGGCGTCGGCGCCACCCTGCTCGAGGCAGACCTCGATGAAGTGGTTGCCGCCGCCGAGCGTGCCCAGCTGCCGCTGGGCGCGGGTCTCCAGCTGCGCCACCCGCCGGTCGAGGTCGGCGAACCGCCGCCAGAAGGCGTCCCAGCCGCCCTGCTCCAGGCCGGGGACCCGGCGCGGGTCGACCGCGGTCTCCCGCTGGGCGAACCCGACCGGGATGGTCGCCTCGATGGCCGAGCGCAGCCCGGCCAGGTCGTCGGGCAGGTCGGCCGCGGTGAGCGAGGTACGCACTGCGGACATGCCACAGCCGATGTCCACCCCGACCGCGGCCGGCGAGACGGCCTGCCGCATCGCGATGACCGAGCCGACGGTGGCGCCCTTGCCGAAGTGCACGTCCGGCATGACCGCGACACCCTCGACCCACGGGAGCGCGCCGATGTTGCGCAGCTGCCGCGCGGCCTGCGGCTCGATGCCGTACGGGTCGGTCCAGACCCGGACCGGCGCGCGGGTGCCCGCGAGCGGGGTGAATACCATCGTCGTCTCCTCGTTCGTCGGCTGGTCGCCGCCGTCCTCGGCGGAACCGGGATGATCGTGGACCGCCCGGGAATCGAACCCGGCGGGAGTGGCGTGCAAGGCCTCTCTGCGCCCAGCGCGCAGTCCGTGCCGGGCGTGCTGCCCGGTGGTCGAGCGGTTGGCCGGATTCGAACCGGCGATCTTCACCGTGGCGAGGTGACGCGCTGCCAGACTGCGCTACAACCGCGGGTTGGTACGGGACGCCTGCGCCAACGGCCCGTCCGGGACGGGTCCGCTGCCCGTCCCGCCGTCCGGGGAGACGAAAAAGCCGCCCTTTCCCCGGCGGGGTGGGCGGCTGCGCGTATGCGCCGGCGCTAGTCGCGCCACCACCCCGCTCGCCGGCCCTGCTCGGCTCGGCACAGAACCCGGGCCGGTTCGCCCGCGGGCCGCAGGGCACCGCCACGCGGCGTGAGCCACCTGGCGTTGGTGCGGTTGCGCTGCGACACGGCGTGCTCCAAAGGGGATCCGCTCGGTTGACCTTGCGACGACGACGTTAGCGAGGCCCGGCCGGACACGGCAATCGATATTCCCCGGCCGGCCGGGCCGGTCACTACCCCTCGCCGCGCCCGGCGACCCGGCGGACGACCGCCAGCAGGTACTTCCGGCGGTCCGTCGGGTCGTGGTCCCAGCGTTCCCGCACCGGCGCCGCGCCGCGTACCGGGCGGTGGTGGTCGAAGGCGGACTCCAGCAGCCCCTCGCCGCGGGTCAGCGCCGGCAGCCGCTGCTCCAGCGCGTGCACCCGCCCGGCGGGGATGTCCCCCGTCACCACGTACGCCGCGCCGTCGGCCGTGGTCCGCCGGGGCACCGCGTCCAGCCCGGCCAGCACCGGCAGCACCACGCCGAGCACGTCGGCCGGTACCTCCAGGCGGAACCGGTGCATCGGTTCCGCCACCCGGGTGCCGGCCTGCCGCAGCGCCGCCATCAGCACCAGCGGGGTGAGGTTGCGGAAGTCCCCCGCGGTGCTGGACATGCTCTTGTCGAAGGTGCCGTGCGAATGGCTCTGCCGGGCCCAGTAGCCGGCGTGGGTCATGGTGACCTCGCAGTCGACGACCTGCCACCCGTGCGGGCCCTGGCGCAGCGTCTCGTGCACGGTCTCCTCGACCGCGGCGAAGAACGCCGTGGGCATGGAGCCGAGTTCCACGGCGAGCCGGAACGTGGTCCCGCTGCCGGGTGGCCCGGGCGCGACCCGCAGCCCGACCGTGGCGAGGAAGGGGTTGGGGGGCACGCCGATGAACTCGACCGCCGCGCCGATCCCGACCACCCGTTCCACGTGGACGGTGGTGGTCTCCCAGAAGGTGACCCGCACGCCGTGATCGTCGGCGAGCACGGCCTGGATGACCTCCTTCTGCACCTCGCCGTAGAGCGACACGGAGATCTCCCGCCGGGTCGGGTCCTGCCGGACGTTGATCAGCGGGTCCTGCTCGGCGAGGTGGGTGAGCGCCGCGTGCAGCGCCGCCCGATCGCCGGCCCGCTCCGGCACGACGACGGTCTCCAGGGAGGGCGGGGCGAAGTGCCGGCGCCCGCCCGGCGGCGTCGCGCCGACCGGGTCGCCGACCCGGGCGTGGTCGAGGCCGCGCAGGATGGCGATTCGGCCCGCGCCGACCGCGTCGGCGCGGACCGCGGCTCCCTGGTCGAAGAGTTCGATCCCGGTCACCTTCGCGCGGTCGCCCCCACCCACGGGCACCCGGTCGCGGGCGCGCACCGTCCCGCCGAAGAGCCGCACGTAGGCGAGCTTCTCGCCGGCCGGGCCACGGTCGATCTTGAAGACCGTGCCGGAGACCGGCCCGTCGGTATCACCGCGGGTCGCCGGCAGCAGCTCGGTCAGGCCGGCGATCAGCGCGCCGACGCCGGCGCCGGTCACCGCGGACCCGGCGAGCACCGGGTGGACCAGCGCACGGCGGCTCTGCGCCCCGAGCACCGTCCGCAGTCGCGGACCGGTCACCGCCGTCTCGTCCGCGACGTACGCGGCCAGCAGCGCCTCGTCGTGCGCGGTGAGCACGTCGAGCAGCCGGCCGGTGTGGGCCGGGTCGGCGTCGGCGTACGGGACGAACCGGGCCGCCGGTGTGCCGGGCTGGTCGACGGCGCCCAGCGGCACGACGGCGGCGCAGAGCCGGCCGGCGATGTCCCGCAGCGTGCGGTCGGGGTCGGCGCCGGCCCGGTCGATCTTGTTGAGGAAGATCAGGGTGGGCAGCCGCAGGCGTTGGAGGGTCCGCATCAGCACCCGGGTCTGCGCCTGTACGCCCTCGACGGCGGAGACCACCAGCACGGCGCCGTCGAGCACGCCGAGCGCCCGCTCCACCTCGGCGATGAAGTCCGGGTGGCCGGGCGTGTCGATCAGGTTGACCGTCACGTCGCCGATCACGAACGACACGACCGCGGAGCGGATGGTGATGCCCCGCTGCCGCTCCAGCGGCATCGAGTCGGTACGGGTGGTGCCCTGGTCCACGCTGCCGGGCTCGTCGATCACGCCGACGGCGTGCAGCAGTCGTTCGGTCAGGCTGGTCTTTCCGGCGTCAACATGCGCCAGGATCCCCACGTTCAGCGTCTTGACGCAGCGTCATGTCCTTCGGGTCGAGAACGAATCCGAGCTGGTTGGACATGAACGTCGCGCGCATTCCGGGCACCCCTCTGGTCGTCGGCCGTCGTGGGCAGTGCACCAGCGGACCGGCCGGCCGGGCAACCGATTAACCCGGACGTGCGATCGGCGGGCGAGCGGGTACCCCGCCGGGATGAGGCCGGACACGAGGCGGTGGACGTCGACGAGCCGCTCGCCGTGGACGTACCCCCCGCGCCGCACGACGCCAGCGGGGAGCGGGTGCCGATCCGGCACCTGGCCGGGCTGGCGCCGGTGGCCCGCCCGGCGCGGCGCTGGACGCCCCGGCGGGTGGTCGCCACCCCGGCGGCGCTGGACCAGCCGCACGGACGGCGGATCGTCGACCGGCTGGCGGCGCTGGGCATCGAGGTCGAGCGGCTGCGCGCCAACCGGCTGACCGGGATCCGCGGCGACACCGAGCGGGAGACCTACGCCCGGGCGAAGTCGACCCTGGCGATCGTGGTGAGCCCGCCGTCGCGGCGGAAGCTGCAACCGATCGCGCCGAGCGCGGACTGGCGGTTCGACCTGGCCGAGGGCTGCCCGGCGCACTGCCAGTACTGCTACCTGGCCGGCTCGCTCTCCGGTCCCCCGGTGACCCGGGTCTACGCCGACCTGGACGAGATCCTGACCGGGCTGGCCGGCTACGCCGGGCAGGGGACGGTGACCAGCCGCAACCCGCGGCGGGCCGGGGAGGGCACCACGTTCGAGGCGTCCTGCTACACCGACCCGCTCGCCCTGGAGCACCTGACCGGCAGCTGGCGGCGCGCGGTGGAGCACTTCGCCGGCTGGGACGCCCCGGTCCAGCTGCGCTGGACCACCAAGTACGCCGACGTGGACAGCTTCGTCGGGCTGCCGCACGCCGGCCGCACCCGGGTCCGGTTCAGCGTCAACTGCCGGCCGGTGAGCGAGCGGATGGAGGGCGGCACGGCCCGGGTTCCGGACCGGCTGGCCGCGCTGCGCCGGCTCGCCCTGGACGGCTACCCGGTCGGGCTGACCATCGCCCCGATCATGCCGCTGCCCGACTGGCGGGCGCACTACGGCGAACTGCTCGGCGCGGTCGCGGCGGCGGTCGACGGGGTGCCGGAGCTGGACCTGACCGCCGAACTGATCACGCACCGGTTCACCCCCGGCAGCAAGGAGGTGCTGCTCGGCTGGTACCCGCGCACCAAGCTGGAGATGGACGAGGCGCTGCGCAGCCGCCGGCACGGCCGGTTCGGCGCGGTGAAGTACGTCTACCCGCGCGACACGATGACCGCGCTGCGCTCCTGGTTCGAGCGCGAGCTGGCCGAGCGGCTGCCGGCCTGCCGGATCCTCTACTGGACCTGATCCCCCGTCGGCTACGGTCGATCACCGTGGCCCTGACGCGTGTCGACTTCTACTCCGAGGTGCTCACCCTCAGCACCTCGATGACGGTGATCCTGCCGCAGCGGACCTCGTCGCAGATCGGCATGTCCGGTGGCGCCACCGCCGGCGACCCGCCGGTGCTGTACCTGCTGCACGGCCTGACCGACGACGACACCATCTGGCTGCGCCGCACCTCGATCGAGCGGTACGTCGCCCCGCTCGGCCTCGCGGTGGTGATGCCCCAGGTGTCCCGGAGTTTCTACACCGACGAGGAGCACGGCAACCGGTACTGGACGTTCCTCAGCGCCGAGCTGCCGCAGCTGTGTTCGTCGTTCTTCCGGCTGTCGCAGCGGCGGGAGGACACCTTCGTCGCCGGGCTGTCGATGGGCGGCTACGGCGCGGTGAAGTGGGCGCTGCGCGAGCCGGGCCGGTTCGCCGCGGCGGCCAGCCTCTCCGGCGCGCTGAACGTGGCCGCCCGGCGGCACCACCCGACCAGCCCGGTCGACCCGGCGGTGTGGCACACCGTGTTCGGCGAGCGCCCGGTGACCGGCACCGAGGACGACGCGGTCGCCCTGCTGGACCGGTACGGCGACGGCGGCGCCGAAGCGCCCGCGCTCTACGTCGCCTGCGGCACCGAGGACTTCCTGTACGAGGACAACATCCACTTCGTCGAGACGGCCCGGCGGCGCGGCGTCCCGCTCACCGTGGACTTCTCCCCCGGCACGCACGACTGGGCGTACTGGGACGCGAAGATCCAGGACGTGCTGGCCTGGCTGCCGCTGCCGCAACGCCTTCCGCAGTGACCGGGCGCGGTCAGGCGCCGACGGTGCCGTCGATGCCCTCGCGGAGGAAGTCGGCGTGCCCGTTGTGCCGGGCGTACTCGTGGATCAGGTGCAGCATCACCAGCCGCAGCGACACGGTCTCGTCCCAGCGGGCGCTGTAGGCGGTCACGTCGAGCGACTCCGCCTCCCGCTCGATCCGGCGGGCGTGCTCCACCTCCCGCTGCCAGGCGTCGAACGCCTCGGCGCGGGTGGACCCGGCGGGGTCGTACGCCTCCTGGTAGTCGCCGGAGTCCGACCAGACCAGCGGGACGTCCTCGCCGTTGACGACCCGGCGGAACCAGGCCCGCTCCACCTCGGCCATGTGCCGCACCAGCCCGAGCAGGGACAGCGTCGACGGCGGCATGGACCGCAGCCGCAGCTGCTCGTCTGAGAGCCCGTCGCACTTCATGGCCAGGGTCGCCCGGTGGTAGTCGAGGAAGGCGCGGAGCATGGTGCGCTCGTCCCCGGTGACCGGTGGGCCGATCCGTTCGGTGGTCACGCCGCCTCCCCTCGTCCGGCGGCGACCCCGCCGGTCCAGGCTGATCATGCCCACCGGCGACGGGCCGGCCGCCGTGGGGGTCAGCCGACCGAGGCGCGGGCCACCGGCGCGTCGAAGTAGGTGTCCGGGTGGGGCTCGTCGCGGTAGCGGTAGTGCCACCACTCACGGTCGTAGTTGACGAAGCCGGCGTCGGTCATCAGCCGCTTCAGCAGCCGCCGGTTCTCCCGGGCCGCGCCGGTGACCCGGGAGGCGTCGGTGTGCGCGAGCGGGTCGAAGCAGTCGAACCCGGTGCCCATGTCGATGCTGTTGTCGGCGAACCGCTGGGCCCGGGGCGCGGTGCAGGAGACCAGCGGCTGGCCCGGGACGTACGGCGGCTGGCTGGGCGCCGGTTGGTCGACCAGGGTCACGTCGAGGGTGCTGCCCCGGCTGTGCGCGGTGGGCGCCCCGATGTAGCCCTGGTCGAACAGCGCCGACTTCGCCACCCGCGGGTAGAACTCGCCCTTCATCTGCTGCTCGTCCGGCCGCTTCGCCCAGCCGACGAAGTCGTCGGCGGCCGGCTCGGGGCGGTAGCAGTCGTACACCTTGAGGCTGTGCCCGCCGGCCAGCGCGGCGTCCTGGACCCGGCGCAGCGCCCCCGCCGCCGGCCGGGTGAGCAGGCAGAGCGGCTCCCGGTAGCCGGCGATCGGCCGGCCGACGAAGTTGTGCGCGGTGGCGTACCGGATGTCGGTCAGGATGCGCGGGTCGACGTCGGAGAGCACCACGAAGCCCGGCAGCCGCGCCGCTCCGGTCGTCGCCGGCGGAGCGGTCGTCGCCGGCGGGCTGGTCGCAGCCGGCGGGGTGGTCGTCGCGGCCCGGTCCGGTGCCGGCCGGTCGCAGCCGGCGCCGAGCGCCGCAAGCGCCGCGGCCACCGCGGCCACCACGACCGCCCGCGGCCGCCGTCCGGCCGGCGGCGGCGTCCGGCCGACCCTGCCTGATCCGCTCACACCTCCTGTCTATCAGGCCGCGCGACGACGGGATCCCGGTCCGGCGAGAGGTGCCCGCGCAGGAACAGCAGCGCGGCCTCGTCGTCGTCGATGCCACCGGCCTCGTGGCCGTTGTACCGCCAGACCGACAGCTCCACCGGCCCCCGGTAGGCGTTGACCGCCGCGAAGACGGTCGACGGCGGCACGATGTCGTCCATCAGCGCGACGGAGAAGCGGGCCGGCACGCCGGCCCGGCGGGCGAAGTTGACGCCGTCGACGTAGCCGAGGGTGGCCAGCACCCGTTCCTCCGCCTGCCGGTGGATGGCCAGGTAGTCGCGGATCTCCCGGTAGGGGCGGGCGTCGGTGACCACCACGGCGTGCGGGATGTCGCACAGGAACGGCACACCGGCCACCAGGGCGGCCAGGTCGGGCACCAGGGCGGCGACGGCGAGCGCGACGCCACCGCCCTGGCTGTGCCCGAGCACGGCGACCCGCGCCGGGTCGACCGCCGGCAGGGTCCGGGCGGCGTCGACCGCGCGCACCCCGTCGGTGATCAGCCGGCGGTAGTAGTACGTCCGCGGGTCCTCGATCCCCCGGGTGGTCACCCCGGGCGCCTCCGGGCCGGCGGCGGCGGGATCCGGGGTGTCCCCCCGGCTCCAGCCCGACCCCTGCCCCCGGGTGTCCATCTGCAGGTGCGCGAAGCCGGCCGCCGCCCACAGCAGGTTCTCCAGCGGGTGCCCCCGGCCGCCGCCGTAGCCGGCGTACTGCACCACGGTGGGCAGCGGCCCCCGGGCGTCGCGGGGCAGCCGGAGCCAGGCCCGCACCGGCTGCCCCGCGTAGCCGGGGAAGGTCACGTCGAGGACGTCGACCGTGGCCAGGCCGGTGGTCACCGGCGCGGTCCGCACCGGCCACCCGCAGCCCCGGGCTTCGGCGAGGGTGTCGGCCCAGAACCGGTCGAAGTCCCCCGGCGTCCGCACCTCGCCGCGGTACGCCCGCAGTTGCTCCTCGGGCAGGTCGGTGAAGACCATCGGCTACCGCTGGGCGGCGAGCGGCGCCACGGTGAACCGGGGGTGCAGCCGCCGGGTGTGGTCGACCGCGCGGACCGGGCCACGCAGGGTGACCGCCGCCACCAGCCGGTGGTCGGTGCTGGAGGCGGCGAGCCGCAGCTCCAGGTCACCCGGCTCGACGATGCGCCGCCCGTCGCGTCCGGTGAAGGCGAACAGGTCGGCGGGCACGGTCAGCTCGACCCGGCACGCCGCGCCCGGCTCCAACGGCACCCGGTCCGCCCTTGGTGAGGGCACGTGACATCCTTTCGAAGCTCTGGGGACAGACGCCCGTAGATTCGAGCGGCCGAAAGGGCCCGATAAACTTCCGGAAGATTCCCGCAACTTGAGGGAACGCTAGAGCCGACCTGCCGTGTCGTCAACCCCCGTCCGTGGGGCAAGATGACCGTGGGGCGGACATGCCGTTCCGGGACTTTCGGTGGCGACGCTCGGTCGCGCCGGTCGGTGAAGGAGACGCGGGTGGACGCGGACGACGGACGCAGGGTGACCATCACCGCCATCGCGCGGGAGGCCGGGGTCTCCGTGCCGACCGTGTCACGGGTGCTCAACGGGCGCTCCGACGTCGCCCCGGACACCCGGGAGCGGGTCGAGGAGCTGCTGCGCCACCACGGCTACCGGCGCCGCGGCAGCCGGACGGTGCGCCGCGCCGGCCTGGTCGACCTGGTCTTCAACGACCTCGACAGCCCCTGGGCCGTGGAGATCATCCGAGGGGTGGAGGACGTCGGGCACGGCGCCGGAGTGGGCACGGTCGTCTCCGCGATACACCGCCAGCCCACGGCGGCCCGGCAGTGGCTGCAGAACCTGCGGACCCGGGCCACCGACGGCGTCATCTTCGTGACCTCGCACCTGAGCCCGCCGCTGCACGCGCAACTGCGCCGGCTCAACGTGCCCGTGGTGGTGGTCGACCCGGCCGGCGTGCCGGCCGGCGAGGTGCCGACGATCGGCGCCACCAACTGGGCGGGCGGGATCGCCGCGACCGAACACCTGCTCTCGCTGGGACACCGCCGGATCGGCTTCGTGGCCGGGCCCACCCAGCTGCTGTGCAGCCGCGCCCGGCTGGACGGTTACCGGGCCGCGCTGGAGGCCGCCGGGGTGCCGGTGGACGACCGGCTGGTGCAACCGGGCGACTTCTACCACGCCTCCGGCTTCGCCGCCGGGACGGCGCTGCTCGACCTCGACGAGCCGCCGACGGCCATCTTCGCGGCCAGCGACCAGATGGCGTTCGGCGTCTACGAGGCGGTGCGCCGCCGGGGCCTGCGGGTCGCCGACGACGTCAGCGTGGTCGGCTTCGACGACCTGCCGGAGGCCCGGTGGGCGTCACCGCCGCTGACCACCGTCCGGCAGCCGCTGGTGGAGATGGGCCGGCTGGCCGCCCGCACCGTCCTGCGGTTGGCGCAGGGCGAGGCGATCGACTCCCCCCGGGTGGAACTCGCCACCGACCTGGTGGTGCGGGACAGCTCCGCCGCGCTGCCGGCCCGGTCGACCGGGCGGCCGTGACGGCCACACCTTTCTCGGCCGGCCGGTGGGTCCACTTCCGGTGACGATCCGATAGTTGCGGCCCGTCCGCCGTCCCACCTCGGCGGGACGGCGGACGGGCCGTCGGCGGTCAGCGGTGGTGGTGCCGCACCGCCCGGCAGATCTCCACCGGCAGCGCGGGCGCGCCGTCCACCGGCGCCGGGTCCTCCGCGGTCGGGGCGATGCCGCCGGCCGCGATCCGGTCCAACGTGGCCAGACCGGCGGCGTCGATCGAGCCGAAGATCGTGTAGTTGGGGCGCAGCGCCGAGTCGGACTGGACCAGGAAGAACTGGCTGCCGTTGGTGTCCGGCCCGGCGTTGGCCATGGCCAGGGTGCCGCGGGCGTAGAGCCGCCGCACCCCGGTCGGGTCGGTCGGGGCCGGCGGCAGGTCGGTGGGCAGCTCGTCGAGGTACCGGTAGCCCGGGCCGCCCGAGCCGGTGCCGGACGGGTCGCCGCACTGCAGCACCTTCAACGTCGGGTACGCGGTCAGCCGGTGGCACGAGGTCCGGTCGTAGAAGCGGTGCCGCACCAGGTGCAGGAAGCTCTGCACGGTGCAGGGGGCGGCCGCCTGGTCGAGGGTCAGGCCGATCGGGCCCTGGTTGGTGCGCAGGGTGACCCGGACCGTGCCGCGGTCCGGGGTGCGCCGCGGGTCCGGCGGCAGCGGGACGGGCCGGGCGGCCGGCTCGTCCGGGGTCTCGGTGTACGCGCACGGTCCGGGGGTGGTCCGCGGCCGCTCTCCCCCGGCGGCGACAGCCGGCGCCGCGCCGCCCGGTCCGGTGGCGGGGGCGGCCACGGCGGCGGTGCCGCCGACGCCGACCAGCGCCCCGGCCAGCAGGGCCGCACCGGCGAGGCGGGCCAGCGTGCGGGACGGTCGGCCGGGGATCGCGGTGGCGGACGGGACAGGCTGCGGTTCGCTCGACACGGTGGATCCTCCTGGGACTCGTGGTGCCAGAAAGACCGCAGTCTATGGAGCTGGTTGGCGGTTGTCGATCCGTGACACACCGCCGCGGCCAGGCCTGGGCACCGCCGCCGGTGGTCAGCGGGCGCGGCGGCGGCCCGTCCGGCGGCGCCAGAGCAGCCCGCCCAGCAGCAGCGCTCCGCCCGCGGCGAGCGCGACGCTCCACCACCGACCCGCCGACCCCTGCCCGGCCGGCCCGCTCGCCGCGGCCGGGAGCGGGTCGCCGGTGGCCGGCGGGGCCGGCGACGGCGAGGCGTCCAGCTCACCCGGCTCGACCAGCCGGCCGACCGCCGCGTCGCGGGGCAGCGAGAAGCCCCAGTCGAGCAACGCCGCGCCCTGCTCCCAGCCCCGGGCCGGCCGTGGTTCCGCGCCGAGCAGGGTGGCCACCAGCCGCCGCCCGTCCCGCTGGGCCGCCCCGACGTACGTGTGCCGGGCCAGGTCGGTGAAGCCGGTCTTGCCGCCGAGCGCGCCGGGGTAACGGTAGATCAGCTGGTTCTCGTTCTGGATCTCGAAGCCCTTGGTGCGCTCCGCGGGCTGGGCCGGGATCCGGGTCCGCTCGGTCAGCGCGTACCGGCGGAAGGTGGCGTCGGCGAAGCAGGCCCGGGCGATCAGCGCCAGGTCGTACGCGCTGGTGAACTGGCCCTGGCCGTCCAGGCCGGACGGCGTCACCGCGTGCGTCTGGCGGGCGCCCAGCCGGTGCGCGTACTCGTTCATCGCGCGCACCCCGCCGGCCTGCCCGTCCGCGCCGCCGCCGAGGCGGGCCAGCACGTTGGCCGCCTCGTTGCCGGACTGCAGCAGCAGTCCCAGCCAGACCGTCTCGATCGGGTAGCGACCGCCCGCCACCAGGCCGACCGCGGACGAGCCCGGCTCGATGTCCATGTCCTCCTCGGTGACCGTGACGACCTGCGCCGGGTCGAGCCGGGGCAGCATGGTCGCCGCCAGCAGGAGCTTCTGCACGCTGGCCGGGGTGCCGTACTCGTGCGGCCCGCACCCGCCCAGCACCTGGCCGGTGTCCAGGTCGGCGACCAGCCACGAGGTGGCGGTGACCGCGGGCGGAGCGGCGACCCCGGCCGGGACGACCAGGCCGGCGGTGGCCAGCGCCGGGCCGCCCACCGCCCGATCCTCGGACACCGCCGGCGGCGGCGACGGCCGCGGCGGCCGGGACACCTTCGGCGCCGGCGCCCGCGGGCAGGGCTGCGCCGGCGCGCCGGCCACCGTCACCGGCGCCGGCGGGGCCGCGACGGCCACCGCCGGAGCGACCGCGCCGGCAGGCAGGAGTACGGCGGCCACAGTGGCCGCCAGCAGCCGAAACCTCATGCCCGTCACCCTAACGGGCGAGATCTTTTATCGGCGCCGGTTGCGGAGAGCCCCTGTGCCGGACGGCACCCCGGCCATCCACGACCCGCGTCGGCCGGCCGGGACGTCCGGCGGTCGGTTGGCTCACAAGCCGTTGCCTACCGCGGCCTCCACCGACTAGAACCGGGTGACGATCGCCCGGACCGGCCGGCGACGGTGGCGAGGTGATGGCGTGGCTCTGATCTCCTTCGACGACACCGACGCGGCCGCGTTCGCCGCCACCCGGGAACTGCCCCGCAGCGGACTGGACCGGTGGCGGCACGCGGTGGGGCAGCACCTTCGCCCCCGGCCCGGGATGTCCGTGCTCGACCTGGGCGCCGGCACCGGGGCGTGGGCGGCCGCCTTCACCGACTGGTTCGGCGTCCGCGTGGTGGGAGTGGAACCGGCCGAGGCGATGCGCTCCCGCACCACCCACCGCCCGCTGGTCGCCGGCGACGCGATCGCGCTGCCGGTGCGCGACGCCACGCTCGACGCCGCCTGGCTGTCCACGATGATCCACCACATCCCCGACCTGGACGCGGCGGCCCGGGAGCTGCGCCGCGTGCTCCGCCCGGGCGCGCCGGTGCTGATCCGCTCGCCGTTCCCCGGGCGGCACCAGCGGATCGCCCTGTTCCACTGGTTCCCCGAGGCCGTCCGGGTGCTGGAGCGCTACCCGGATCTGGCCCGGGTGCGCTCGGCGTTCGTGGCGGCCGGGTTCCCGGTGAGCAGCGTCGAACCGGTCGCCCAGACCACCGCCGCCTCACTGGCCCAGTACGCGCAACGCCTGGACCGCCGGGCGCACACCCCGCTCCAGCTGATCAGCGACGACGAGTACCGGGCCGGGGTGGCCCGGTTGCGCGCCGCGGCCCGGGACGACAGCGGCCCGGTCGTCGACCACCTGGACCTGCTCGTCCTGCGCTGAGCCCGGGCGACTGCGCGGCGCCGGCCGCTGGTCGTGCCGGAGGTTGTGCCACCCGGCCGGGTCAGCCGGCCAGTCCCCGGTGGCGCAGGTAGTCGTAGAGCGCCGCCGAGCCACGTAGCCGCCGCAGGCCGCGCCGGTGCAGGTCCTGCTCGCGGCGGGCCAGCTCGGCCCGGACCCGCTGCGGGCTGCCGGTGGTGCGCAGCTCGTCGAGCACCGCGGCGATGATGTCGAACGGGTAGGCGCCCCGGCGCAGCAGCGCGACCACCTGCGCCGCGCGCAGTTCGGCCTCGTCGTACACCCGGTAGCCGGTGCCGCGCTCGCGCACCGGCCGGAGCAGGCCCCGCCACTCCCACAGCCGCAGCTGCGAGGTCCGGACCCCGACCAGGTCGGCGACCACGCCGATGCGGACACCCGGCCGCGGCACCGCCAGGGCGGCGGGCGGGCTGCCCACCACGGTCTCGAACGCGCCGAGCACCCGCCGGATCTCGGCCCGCTCCCGGTCCAGCTCGGCATGCCCGGCGTCGAGCGCCGCCAGCGCCGTCGGCAGGTCACCGCGGTGCACCGCGGCCATGATCTCCCGGGTACGCACCCAGCCGTGCCCCTCGGCCAGCCGCCGGGCCACGTCGAGCGCCCGGGCGTGCGACGCGGTGAAGATCCGGTAGCCGGCCGGGGTGCGCTCGACCGGCGGCAGCACGCCGAGGTCGACGTAGTTGCGCACCTGCTGCACGGAGATGCCGGCGGTGGCGGCGAGGTCGACCGCCCGCAGTCGCCCGTCCCGCCCGTCCACGGGCCCACCCTACCGCTTAAACGTCGTTTGAGACTTTGCCGGCCTTTCCCCCGACCAGCGCGCTGAGTCTCGCGAAAAACCCTCCACTAGCACGTGAATGAGACAATTGAAGGCTGCCAGACCCGTGAAAGCCCGGGCGGGCTCCCGCCTGCCCACGATCTTGTGAAGGGTTCGCATGCCGCAGCCAGCACGCTCCCCCGCCGACAGCCACGACATGATCGAGGTACGCGGGGCCCGGGAGAACAATCTCGCCTCCATCTCGGTCGACATCCCGAAGCGCCGGCTGACCGTCTTCACCGGGGTCTCCGGGTCGGGGAAGTCCTCCCTGGTCTTCGGGACCATCGCCGCCGAGTCGCAGCGCCTGATCAACGAGACCTACAGCGCCTTCCTCCAGTCGTTCATGCCGAGCCTGAGCCGGCCGGACGTCGACTCGCTGCGCAACCTGACCCCGGCCATCGTGGTCGACCAGGAGCGGATGGGCGCCAACTCCCGCTCGACGGTCGGCACCGCGACCGACGCGTACGCGATGTTGCGGATCGTGTTCAGCCGGCTCGGCACCCCGCAGGTGGGCGGGGCCGGGGCGTTCAGCTTCAACCTGGCCGAGGGGATGTGCCCGACCTGCGAGGGCCTCGGCCGGATCTCCGACCTCGACGTGCACGAGATGGTCGACGTCGAGCGCTCGCTCAACGACGGCGCCATCAAGGTGCCCAACTTCGCCGTCGACTCGTGGTACTGGCAGACCATCGTCGGCTCCGGGCTGTTCGACCCGGACGCCAAGCTCCAGGACTACACCCCGCAGCAGTGGGAGGACTTCCTCCACAAGCCCGCCACCAAGATCAACATGGGCAGCAACAACTGGACGTACGAGGGCCTGGCCGTGAAGGTACGCCGGCTCTACCTGTCCAAGGACCGCGAGTCGATGCAGCCGCACATCCGCGCCTTCGTCGACCGGGCGGTCACCTTCACCACCTGCACCGCCTGCCGGGGCACCCGGCTCAACGAGGCGGCGCTCTCCTCCCGGATCGCCGGCCGCAACATCGCCGAGTGCTCGGCCATGCAGATCAGCGACCTGGCCGAGTTCGTCCGTGGCGTCGACGACCCGTCGGTCGCTCCACTGGTCGGCAACCTGCGCGACCTGCTCGACTCGCTGGTCGAGATCGGCCTGGGCTACCTCAGCCTGGACCGCGAGTCCGCCACCCTCTCCGGCGGCGAGGCGCAGCGGGTGAAGATGGTCCGGCACCTCGGCTCCAGCCTTTCCGACGTCACGTACGTCTTCGACGAACCGACCGTGGGCCTGCACCCGCACGACATCGCCCGGATGAACGGTCTGCTGCTGCGACTGCGGGACAAGGGCAACACCGTGCTGGTGGTCGAGCACAAGCCGGAGACCATCGCCATCGCCGACCACGTGGTCGACCTCGGGCCCGGCGCCGGAACGGCCGGTGGCCGGATCTGCTACACCGGGGACGTCGCCGGCCTGCGGCGCTCCGACACCCTCACCGGCCGGCACCTGGACCACCGGGTCCGGCTGCGCGAGCAGGTACGCCGGCCCAGCGGCCAGCTGCCGATCCGCAACGCCGACCTGCACAACCTGCACGACGTCAGCGTGGACATTCCGCTGGGCGTACTGACCGTGGTGACCGGGGTGGCCGGCTCGGGCAAGAGCTCGCTGATCCACGGGTCGCTGCACCGCCGCGCCGGCGTGGTGGTGGTCGACCAGGCGCCGATCCGCGGCTCCCGACGCAGCAACCCGGCCACCTACACCGGGCTGCTCGACCCGATCCGGACCGCGTTCGCCAAGGCCAACGGGGTGAAGGCGGCCCTGTTCAGCGCCAACTCCGAGGGCGCCTGCCCGACCTGCAAGGGGATCGGCCTGGTCTACACCGACCTGGCCATGATGGCCGGCGTGGCCACCGTGTGCGAGCAGTGCGAGGGCAAGCGCTTCACCCCCGAGGTGCTCACCTACCGACTACGCGGAAAGAACATCAGCGAGGTGCTCGCCATGTCGGTCACCGAGGCCCGGGAGTTCTTCCCCACCGGCCAGGCACGGGTGATCCTCGACCGGCTGCTCGACGTCGGGCTCGGCTACCTCAGCCTCGGCCAGCCGCTCACCACCCTCTCCGGAGGAGAGCGGCAACGGCTGAAGCTGGCCATCCACATGGCCGACAAGGCGAGCACCTACGTGCTCGACGAGCCCACCACCGGCCTGCACCTGGCCGATGTCGACCAGCTGCTCGCCCTGCTGGACCGGCTCGTCGACGCCGGCAACACGGTGATCGTCATTGAGCACCACCAGGCCGTGATGGCCCACGCCGACTGGCTGATCGACCTGGGGCCGGGCGCGGGGCACGACGGCGGCCGGATCGTCTTCACCGGCACGCCGGCCGACCTGGTCGCCCACGGCGACACGCTGACCGCCCAACACCTGCGGGAGTACGTCTCGGCGTGAGCCCGACGGCGGCGCGCTGGCCGGCCGACCGTGGGCCCGGAGGTCGCGCTGGCCGGCCGCGGTCCCGGAGGTTTCGCCGCTGGCCGACGTGGTCCCGGTGCCGGGCGCACCGGGACCGCGGTGGTCAGCGTCCGGACGCCGCAGTCGCCGCCGGGCCGGCCGTGGCGTCGAGATCCCGTAGCCAGCCGCGCAGCGGGCGCAGGGCCGCCACGACCGGCGTGAGCAGACCGACGGTGATCAGGAGCGCGTCGAGGAAGAGGACGGCGAGCACACTGAGCACGGCCAGCGACGCGACGGCCCGGGCGACGGACGGCACCCGCCGGGCCGGCCGGCGGTGCACGCCCTGGTAGCGGGGTGGTGCCATGGTGGTTCCTGCCTAGGTTGTCGGACGAGGTACCACTCGTACCCCGGCCGAACCGGGCGAACCCCGTTCATGACCAGCACCACAGACCTGGGCGGTTGACCGGCCGGTTCACCGCGACAGGCGGCGCAGCCAGCGCCGCTGCCAGGGCGTCTCCACCGCCCGCGGGCGGTAGTGCGCGCGTACCCACGGCACCGCCCGCTCGGCCGGCAGCCCGTCGAGGATCGCGAGCGCGGCGATGGCGGTGCCGGTCCGGCCCGTGCCGCCGCGGCAGGCCACCTCGACCCGCTCGCCGTCGTGCGCCCGGCGCAGCGCCTCCCGCAGCGCGTCGAGCGCGTCGGCCCGGTCGACCGGCACCCAGAAGTCGGGCCACCGGATCCACCGGTGCGGCCACCGCGGCGCCGGCCCGGCCGCCAGCAGCAGCGCGAAGTCGGCCGGCGGTACCGGGTCGCCGATGCGCCGCCCGCGCACCGTCACCCCGCTGGGCAGGACGACCACACCCGGCTGCTCCGACCACGCCAGCTCGACACCCATCCCGGCATTGTGCCCTTTCCCGCGCCCCGCCCCGGGCCCCGTTCGCCCTGGGCAGAGTCCGATCTCGCGGAGCCGGCGTAGACAGCGCCGCCCCCGGGCCACGTGGGCTCCGGGGGCGGCGCTGGGGTGTCGGTGTGCAGGTCGCCTCTCGGCGAGTGGCGCGACGCGGCTCCAGCCGGACGGTATTCCGCGAAGGCAGTAGTGGTGAGGCCCGGGGACACTGGTCACACCGACACCCCTCTCAACCTACCGACCGCGGTTCTTGTTCCCGCCGCGACGGCGCTTTCTGGTGTCGGGCGTGCGCCCGGCGGTGCGCGTGGGCGAGCAACCGATCTACCTCCGGCAGGTGCCGGGGGGTGGGGTTGAGGACGCACGCCCACCCGTGCAGGCCGTACGCGGGATGCGGCAGGATCTCGTCCACCTGGGTGAAGTCGATGCCCGCACGGTGGCCGGGGAACCCCGCGGGTGGGTAGCCGAACCGGCGCTGGAACTCCTCCCGGCCGAGTTCGACGTTCAGCCGGAAGACACCCGGCCGGTCGAGCCGGGAGTCCTCGTCGAAGCCGGGCGTGTCGTGGAAGACGATGATGGCGAACGGCCGCCGGCGGTCCGGCCCGACGAAGAAGAACCGGTCGCCCCAGTGCGTCTCGGGTACGCCGGACTCCTCGTCGGCCACCACCTCGGCGACGTCGGGCAGCGCGAGGATCCGCTCGGCCAGCTTCGCCGCCGTCGGGCCGGGCCGCATCCCGGGTCGGTCGGACGGCCAGCTCACCGAGGATCCCTCGCCAGATGTCATGACCTCTACCGTATCCTTGAACCAGCTTTTGAGAGTTGCACGTCATCCAGCGCAGGAGTTCCGGCTGAAGCCTCAAACCGCGGTACACGGCGAGGCGGGGGGTCACCGCCCGGTGGACCTCGCCCGGGAGCACGGCATCTCCACCCAGGCGGTCCGCAACTACGAGCGCGCCCGCGTCATCCCCGTGGCGCACCGGACGCCGAGCGGATACCGCCGGTACTCCGCCCGGCACGCCCGGGCGCTGCGCGCGTACCTCGCGCTCGTTCCGGCGCACGGCTACGCGGCGAGCGGCGAGATCATGCGCGCCGTCAACGGCGGCGACCTGGACACCGCCCTGCGCGTGATCGACCGGAGCCACGCCCAACTGCTGCGGGACCGGGAAACCCTCGACGGCGTCGAGGCGGCCGTCGGCATCCTCACCGAGCCGCCGGCCACGGACCGGCCCGACCGCCCGCTGACGGTCGGCGCCCTCGCCCACCGGCTCGGCGTGACGCCGGCGACCCTGCGAAAATGGGAGCGCGCCGGCATCCTCACCCCGCCGCGCGACCGCGCCACCCGCCACCGCCGGTACGACCCCGGCGACGTCCGGGACGCCGAGCTGGCCCACCTGCTCAGGCGGGGCGGCTACCTGCTGGAGCAGATCGCCGCCGTCATGCACCAGGTCCGCAACGCCAACGGCCCCGAGGCGCTGGCCGGGTCACTGGACGGCTGGCGGGCCCGGCTCGCCGGACGGGGACGCGCCATGCTGGTCGCCGCCGCCCGCCTCGCCGACTACCTGGACAGCCAGGACGACGCCGCCGCCTCCGAGGACACCGACGGCCGGCAACCGCGAGAGGCGACGGCTGGCTGGACCGGGACACCGTGACGGGCACCGACCGACCGACTGCCCGACATGCGCCGCTGGCCGGCACCCGGTGTGGTGCCGGCCAGCGGCGGTGGATGTGCTGCTGGCCGGCACCCGTGTCGTGCCGGCCAGCAGTCCCCCTGTCAGGAATGTCTGTCGGTCAGCTGTTCCAGTGCTGGTCAGCTGTTCCAGTGCGTGGCGACCAGGTCGGCGGCCTGCTGCTCCCACTGGGCGTAGTGGAACGGGTAGGCCGACACCTGCACGGTCTGCGCGGCCTTGGTCAGCGGCATGTCCTGCCACCCGTCGACCTGCTTCAGACCCTTCAGGAACGCCGTCGTCGAGTACTC
>NZ_JBSWCE010000045.1:0-54928 GCF_056780015.1 Micromonospora sp. R311 | reverse complement strand
ATCGCGCAACCTCATCGCGCCGAATCCCTGACGGCCGAAAGTATCGCGACCCATGGATAGACGCGTTCCCGTCTCAGCAGTTGGCATGACCCACACCCTAAAACCTCAACCGCAATTGAGGTCCAGTCCATTAGCGGTGCCCGGTCTGCGCCATCTCGAACAAGGAACCTCATACGGGACGCCACAGCTCAGATGGCCTGAGCGCGGCGGGGATGTCCCGTATGACCCGTCCGGTGAACATTCCCGCACAGGGCCGCCATCCGGGATACGCTCATTGGCGGCCCGGGGGTCGCCGACCGTTCGCGTGGCGTGAGTGTCGACGTCCAGCCTCGACGACCTGCCTCGGGCCGATGCGCCACCAGGTCAAGTGGCATCGGTTCCATTAAGGCCAGTGCATCGACATGCAGGACAGTCCGCACGCTCATCGGCATGTCGGGGAGCCGGGCAACCCCACTCGCCGTAGCGTTTCGTAGCGAGCTCATCGCGGCAGATGCGGATGCCCCTGGACGTCACCGGCCCGATGCTTTGTCGATGCCGTACCGCGGACCGGGCTCCGCGCGACGACGCTCAAGGAAGGACCACCGTGTCGCTCGTGATGACCGTATGCTTCCCCGACGAGGAACGCCGGGGATCCTTCAGGCCCGGCGCCGAGCTGGGCCCCGATCTCGTCGCGAGCTGGCTGCGGCCGGTGTTTCCCGACTTCACGCTGCCCGACGCGGACGAACCCGAAGTCGACATCAGCCGTGACGCCGAGTGGTTCCATGTTTCGTCCACCCTGTACGCCGGAAGCCACGGAGTGCGAGCGGTGCACACCCGCTTCACCCGCCTTCGAAATCGGTACGAGGGGATCGACGAGTACCGGTCGGAGCTGGCCGATCTGACCCGCCCGCTGCTGGGCCTGGCCCGGGCTGGTGGCGCTCGGCTCCTCGTCGACGACGCGGGTGACGACCTGACAGACGCGGAACCGGCGGATATAGCCGAATTCCTCACCGGGTCCGGGCCGGAATGAGGCTGGTCGCCGCAGGCCGCTGCGATCGACCGCGCTGCGACGGTCGAGGCTGCGATGGACGACGACGCCTATCTTCAGCAGTTTCTGGAAGCTGCAGGGCCGAGGCTGCAGTGGCTGCGTGAGCAGTCGGCGCAGACGGGCGGACCGGCCTCGGAGCAACTCGACTTCACCCGCGACAGCCTCGTCCCGCTGTGGGCTTGGGCGGCGCCGCGGTTTCGCAGACTCCGCGACGGTGACCAGCCGGAACCAGGACCGAAGCCGGTCTGGTTCGGCCGGCTCGGCAGGACCCCCGAGCAGTGGTGGCCCAACGAGTCGCTGGAGCTGATGGACGCGATCCTCTACTACCTCGGCGAGGCCCTCATTCGGGCGGTGCCCGGGGCACACTGGGCGATCTACCGATCCCCCGACGGCAGCCCGACCTACCACAGCGGCCAGGCCGTCATCATCGGCTTCGGCCCTCCCAGGGACCTCGAAATGTACGTGCACACCCTGGTTGCCATGGCGAACGCCGGCTACGCCGATGCTCTGCAGCAGAAGTTCGACCTCATGATGAGCTGGGCCACGGCCAGCCAGTAACGGCGCCAGAGTATTCCGCCACTTACCTTGTGGTCCGGGGCTTCAATTCCCCTCACCCGTTCCGCGGGAACACCTGAGATCGATCTTTAACCTCAGTCGTCTCGGTCGGCAGGCGGTCTTGTGTGGACTCGGCGTGTCGTGGAGACGTGAAGCGGCCACCGCCTGATGATCCTTCGCGTTCCCTGCAAGGACACGAAGAACAGGACAGGTGGTGGCCGTGGCCACGATTCTGGACTACCTGGGCAGCCTCGTGTTGCCCGACACGCCCGGGCCGGGTCCGTCAGCGGTCGGGTTGGTTGAGGATCCAGCAGCGAGCTTGTCGGCGTTTCGTCAGGACTTCTACCGGTGTCTGCCACGTCGGGCGGACGCGTTGTTCGAGCTCACCGATGCGCTGCTGTGTGCTCGGGTGGGCCGGTGACCAGCCTGGTCGACTTGTCGTTGGTCGTCGAGCACCGCCGTGGTCACGGTGCTCTGTATGACGCCCTTGGGTGCCGGCGGTATCGACGTCGCCCGGCTGCGGGTGACTCTCGCAGGGCTGGCGCTGCCCCGCGCCGCCGACGGGCGGATCATGCTCGCCGTTCACGTCAGCAACTGGCTGCGCCGGACGCGTCCACCAGCCCAGACCGGTTGTTCTGCCACACGTACGGGCGCGCGAGGGGTCAGGCGCAGATGATCCCCGGCTGGCCGTACTCGTTCATCGCCGCCTTGGAACCAGGCCGCACGTCGTGGACGCAGGTGCTCGACGCGGTGCGGCTGGGCCCGGCCGACGACGCCACCCCAGTCACCGCCGACCAACTTCGTCAGCTGATCGACCGGCTGATCCGCGCCGGGCACTGGCCCGGCGACCCCGACATCCTGATCCTCTGCGACACCGGCTACAACACCGCCCGGCTGGCCTGGGTACTGTCCGACCTGCCCGTGCTCCTGGTCGGCCGAATCCGCTCGGACCGGGTCCTACGATTTCCCAAGCCGACCAGGCAGCCAGGCGCCATCGGCCGTGCCCGCAAACACGGCGCCGAGTTCGCCTGCAACGACCGTGCGCGCTCATCGGCAGATCAGGATGCCTGCTCGACTCAAAGGCCAGCTACCGAGCGTGACCACTCGCGATCAGTGTGCGCGCACGGACGGCGGCAGAAGCGGATGCCTTCGCCGATTTCAGATCTTGCGTTCGGCTCCTGCGCTGCCACGCCGCCGACAGGCAGGCCTGGGCCTCGGAACCGAGGATCCGGTAGGCCGCCCCGAAGATCGCAGGTCGATGCGATTCCCAGTGGGTCTCCGCCAACGTGCCGGTCAGCTCCACTCCCGAACTCCTGCACGCCCGGATCAGCGCCTTCCACGCTTTGGTATACACATGCGACGCTTCGTGGAAGGGAACCGCCGTGGGTTACGAGACCACGTTCACCGGCCAGGTGGCGATCACTCCTCCGCTGAACCAGCACGAGATCGACTACCTGCTGGCGTTCGCCGAGACCAGGCACGAACCCCGGTCCACCGGCCCCTACGCCCTCGGCTACGGCGACGAGATCGAGGACGCCAGGGATCCGGACCCGAGCAAGCCCGGGTACTGGTGCAAGTGGGCGCCGACCGCCGACGGCACCGCGATCGCCTGGAACGAGCGCGAGAAGTTCTCCGATGCCGAATTCTGGATGGGGTACCTGGTGCACACGTTCCTGAAGCAGGACGCCACCGTCGTGCGCGAGCGGGTCGACCCGGTGCCGGGCCGGGTGTATCCGCCCGCGCTGGACAGGTTCACCTTCGACCACGTCGTCGACGGCGTCATCGAGGCCGAGGGCGAGTGGCCCGACGACCGCTGGCGTATCGAGGTGCGCGCCAACGCCGTCTACGTGGTCCGGCTGCTGACCGAACCGGACCACGCCGAGTACCCCCGCACCCACCGCGACGACTGGACCGACGAGCAGCGGGCCGACTTCGCCGCGCGGACCCGGCACAATTTCGTGTACCTGGTGCGGGACGGGCGGTTGCACGAGGTGGGCCCGGCGGACGGGACGTCGTTCGACCCGATCCCGGCCGACGTGGACTGAGCGCGGGCCCGGGGTGTCCGCGTGGGCAGGGCAGGGTTGCGTCGGTCAACGATGAACAGCTCGCCATGCTGCGGGTTCCGCAAGACCGCCGCCGGTCGCTCGGTGAGGACCGCACTCGGATGATTCCCAGCCGCGCCAGCTGCTGTTGAAGACCGAGCGTCACGGCGCCTCAAGGCCCAGCGCGCACGGTCGGCGGCAGAAGCGTGCGCCGTTATCGCCGATGTGCTGCGAGGTGCTCATGAAGTCGACTCACCGCTACCCACAGGTAGTAGGCAGGAAGTCCTCGCTGTAGCCCGGACCGATAGATCCCGACTCCCGCGCCTGGCAACACTTCACCGAGGTGCCGAGCTTGGACGGCCTGGGCCTTGCGGAACAGCTCCCCGACGGTGAAGGCATTGCCGTCGTCCGCGGCAACTCGAACCCCCGCCTTGGTACCTCCGCCGGGTCCGAGCGGCAACAAGTAAACCCGGGACGCACTCAGCTCTGCCCTGGCGTCGGTGACCCGACCGGCATCGCCCGAGGACCACGTCATCGCCAGGTCCTGCACCGCAGCGAACGGCAGGTCAGGCCGGTGCACCGCCAGCTCGTCGGCCGTCAAGGGCGCCGTTCGCAGATGTGTCGCCTTCTCTATCAACGTGGACACGGTGGTGACGTAGTAGCTGATGCGCTGGCGCTTGATCGCTGCGAGGTCTGCCAGTCCCCATGCCTCGAGGTGTGGCCACCAAGCGTCATACATGACGACATCGCTGTCGCGAAGAAGCACCCGGTTCGGTCTGTCGTCGTGCGGGAACCGGAACACGGCCCCCGGCTCGATGTCGGCTGCCTCCATGAGCGCAGCGTAGCCGCTTTGGATCTGAATCCGTGTCGCCTGCCGGCTCGCGATGCACTGTTCTCGGCAGATCCGGTCGTTCAGCGACCGGTGGGCCGGCGCCATGATCGCGGCAGATCCCTACGACCTACGCCGAGGAGCCCGCAGTGTCGGCAACGACGGGTCCCGGCCGAGTCGATGGTGTCGATCAGCAGTTGTCCGCATCCGACGCTGTTGGATCGCTGAGCTGCAACCGCTCGCGTAGCCGCCGCGCTTCGCGACCGCGGTAAGCCCGCAGGACGCTTTCCAGGGTGTCGCGTACGTCCGGATCCGGATGATCGGCCAGGTATGCCAACTCCTCGGCGCCGCCGCGCCGGCCTTGGCCCAGCTCGCAGAGCACGTCGATGATCTCGTCGGCGGTGCTCGCCGTCCGCAACCGCATCATCAGCTCAAGCTTCGGCTTGGGTGGCTCGTCGTAAGGGAACCGGCGGCGCAACTTGGCCACCTTGTACCCCCCGCGCGGGAGACAGGATGGACACGGGCAGGGCCGCCGGCCGTGGGCTGCCGGCAGGTACCGCCAACCGACTCCCTGCGGAACGTCACGAATCCGTCGTACCTCGGCGCTCGTGATCGCACGGGGCACGAACACCTCGTAGCCGCGCGGATCGTCGAGCTCACGCACCGCAGCGATCGCTCGTGCAGCGGTGGCCTCGCGCGGTGGGGCCCCGTAGCGCCCGACGGTCACCGGCTCGTCGTCGGGCAGCCGCAGGTGCACCCCTACCAGCACGCCCGAGTGCCAGCGCCGCAGCTCACGAACCCACTGGTAGGTGAGAGTGAACGACGGCAGCACCGGCATGCAGAACACGCCCCGTCCGCCGGCCCACCCGTGGCTACGCGCGGCGATTCCCGAGCGCTCGATGCGTCGAGCCGACTGCGCCACGGTGATGTGCACGAACTCCGCCATTGCCAGGATGGTAGCCGGCAGGCGGTTGATGATGGTCACGAGTTCTCGGGCGCCCTACACGATCGGAGCGACGAACAACGCACTCATCTCGGCATGTGCGTATGCCGGCCGAGTCAGCATTTCGTGACGCCGCATAGCGCGGATCGCGGCTACCTGTTGACTGGTGGTACGACCGCAGCCCGGCCAGGCTTGGTCGAGGTGACCGGTGGGGTCGCTCTCATCGCGGCTGCCCACCGCTGTTTGGTGTGGCTCTCATCTGGCGTGCGCCCCGCCGGTCACCGCGGCGGAGAGAGGCTCAAGAGGGGACTGCCCGGCTCAAGGTAGCGCTGCCCTCCCGTCGACGAACACCGTCGGATCGAGGGAGGACAGGATGGCTCAGGTCATCATCGGCGTGGACCCGCACAAGCGTTCCGCCACCATCGAAATCATCAACGCCCGGGAGAAGACGGTCGGGCAGGGCCGGTTCGGCACCGACCGCGACGGCTACCAGGCCATGCTCGCCGCCGGACGCAAGCACAAAGACCGCCTGTGGGCGGTCGAGGGCTGCAACGGCATCGGGCGGCATGTCGCGCAACGCCTGGTCTCCGACGGCGAAACCGTCGTGGACGTTCCCGCGAAGCTGTCCGCCCGGGCCCGCGTGTTCGCCACCGGCCAGGGCCGCAAGACCGACCCGGTCGATGCCCGCAGCGTCGCTGTGGTCGCCCTGCGCACCGAAGGTCTGCGGCAGGTCGTCACCGACGACACCACGGTCGCGTTACGGCTGCTGGTCGACCGCCGTGACCAGCTCGGCCGGGCCCGCACCGAAGTGGTCTCCCGGCTGCACCACCTGCTACTCGAGTTGGTGCCCGGCGGCGCGAAGAAGGACCTGTCCGCCCAGCAGGCCCGCGCCCTGCTGGGCACCGTGCGCCCGCGTGACGTGGTCGGCAAGACCCGCCGCCGGCTGGCCTCCGAGCTGATCGGCGAACTCGTCGTCATCGACAAGAAGATCAAAATCGCAAAGCAGGAACTCACCGACCTGGTCAACAGCACCGGCAGCCGGCTGATGAATTTGACCGGCATCGGACCGTCCGGCGCGGCCCGCCTGCTCGGCGACATCGCAGACATCGCCCGGTTCCCCAGCCGCGCCCACTTCGCCTCCTGGAACGGCACCGCACTGATCGACGCCTCGTCCGGTGACCAGAACCGGCACCGGCTCTCCAGGGCCGGGAACCGGCGCATCAACCGGGCGCTGCACATCATGGCCATCGTCCAGCTGCGCCGTGACACCGAAGGGCGCCGCTACTACCGGCGCAGACTGGCCGAGGGCAAGACCCCGATGGAGGCCCTACGGGCACTGAAGCGGCGCCTGTCCGACATCGTCTATCGGCAGATGGTCGCCGACGCGAAGCTGGTCAGGACGGGTCCGGGAGGACACGCGGGGGCGACTCTGCAATCCAGCGCGGCCGATCTGAACCCCGAGATCGACACTTCGGAAAAGTCACTTCCCGGACCCGCCGAACCCCAGCCTAGAACACCCCTCTTGATCATCACTTGACACAGAGGGGTGCCAGATGCGGACGGCTGTGGGTCGGCCGGTCGGGTGGGAAATCGCCTGACGACCGTGGACGGATGCTGACAACCTGGTTCGATGGATATTCAGCCGTCCGGCGTCGCGGCCGAACGACGGGTCTCGGGTGTTGTTCCCGTAGGGACGCGGCAGGCATTGGAGAACGGCCTCGCGCCGACTGATCTGCAGACGTTGCTGATGGCGGTGGCGCGCGCCCGGGCGCGGAAGGTCACCCCGGCCCGGGTCCTGCAGCGCTGGCGCCAGGACCGCTTCGTGCGCCCGTCGGCATGCGATCCGCGGCTGCTGGCCCAGCTCGAAGCCACGCTATGGCGGTTGCTGCCCCAACGGTTCGCCGGTGTGGAACTGTCACCTGTGGCGCCGCTGGGAACGTGTTCCGCGCTGGCCCCGGTCGACCAGCATCGCGTGGTGAGCACGGTGCGGGGCAGTGAAGCGCTCAGCGACCCGACCAATGCCCTCGCGGTCGAGGCGGCCGTGCGCCGCCGCGAGCAGGGCGTCGGCGGCAGGGTTGACCTCGCCGCGTGCCACCGCGTGCTGCGAGCCCAGCGGTTCGGCCCCGGCAACGCAGCGCACTTCCGGCTGTTCGCCCTGGCCTCCACCGCCCGCGACCGCGGCTCGGGATCCACCGAAGCGCAGCTGCTCATCGAGCACATCGGCTTCTGGCAGCGGGTACTTTCCGAGCTACTGCCCACGACCGCCACCCGGATCACGGTCACCACGTTCGAGCAACCGGTCCTCACCGAACGCCTCCACGACACGATCCACCCGGCGTTGGCCGGCGCGCCGCCTGTTCCGGTTGTCGAGGACCCCAAGCGCCGCCATGGGGCCGGTTACTACACCGGCGCCGCCATCGGGCTGCGGGCCGACGTCGACGGCCGGACCGTCGACCTCGGCGACGGCGGGCTGACCACCTGGACCGCGCAGCTTCTCGGTGACACGAAGGAACGCTGCCTGGTCTCCTGCCTGGCGACCGAACGGCTGACCGCGCTCGCCGAGCGGCACAAGTAGGTTGTACCGCTCGCTCACCGGCCAGATGTGGACACTCAATCTTGCAGGTGGGGCCGGGTGCCAACGGCCGCCGGCAGATGGCTCTGGCCGCCTGACTCTGCCTTGCGGCGTTCAAGCTGACGGTCGGGGCGAGCCCTGCGCGGCATTGAGACACAACGTGATCTCGACGCACATCATGGGCAGCCCCGGTCCGTCGCCTCATCAACCCGATTACACGTTGCTGGGAACCAACCCCGTCACCGCTATGCAGGGACAGACGACGGCCGAGGCACCGACCAAAAGCTTGACACAAAACGACTTACGCTGATGTGCGGACGACTAGTCAGAATCTTCGTGATCGGTCGATCTGGTCCAGGAGCTTGTCCGCGCTGGGCGTGCTTGAGGAGGCGGAGCGCAGTCGCTGCGAAACTGTCGTGTTGTCGGAGCGATGACGACCGGCGTCCCGGAAAGTTCTTCAAAGAAGTCCGGGAGGGGGTGTCGGATCGGGGCGGTGGTGTTCGTAGCAGGGGTGAGGCCGCCCACAAGGGGCGGCGCCAAGGCAAAGGAACCGCGATCATGAAGCTGACGACCATGACCCAGGTCACCCTCGATGGAGTGATGCAGGGAAACGGCGGTGCGTCGGATGAGGACCGCAGGAACGGATTCGAGCGCGGCGGATGGGCCCTGGGGGCGGGTGACGACGAGACCAGGACGTTCATCACGCAGACCTACCAGCGCGCCGAGGCGTTCCTGTTCGGCCGGCGCACCTACGAGTTGTTCGCCGGCTCCTGGGGATCAATCGACCAGATGCGCGCACATCCCATCGGCGTGGCCTTGAACGAGGCCCCCAAGTACGTTGCCTCGACCACGCTCACCGCGCCGCGTTGGGAGGACACGACCGTTCTCCGCGGTGACCTCGCGGCGGCCATCAGTGAGCTGAAGGCCAAGCCCGGGGGTGAGCTGCAGGTGCACGGCAGTGGCGCCCTGACCCGGTGGCTGCTGGAGAACGATCTGGTCGACGAGATGATTCTGATCGTGATCCCGGTGATCCTCGGCCAGGGCGCGAGACTGTTCCCGGAGACCGGTCCGGATCTTGCGCTCGACCTGGTCGAGTCGCGGGTCGACTCGAAGGGCGTGACGATCCAGGTCTACCGGCCGGCCGGGCGCCCGCGGTATGCGACGGCCTGAAGTCCCTGACCACCGAACCACGCTGTCTTGACACCAGAGGAGATGATCTTCAGATGCAGTACCTGGTTTCCGTGATCGATGACAAGAGCAATCCCGGCAGCACGGACAGGCAGCCTGCCATCAGCGCGTTCAACGAACGACTGATCGCCGAGGGCTACTGGGTTTTCGCGGGCGGACTCGCGGACACCGACGCGGCCACCGTCATCGACAACCGGGGCGAGCAGGCGGTGTTCAGCGACGGGCCTTTCGTGGAGTCGAAGGAGTACCTCGCCGGCGTCTGGGTGTGGGAGGTCCCCGATCTGGATGTGGCGCTCAAGCTCGCCGCCGAGGCGTCGAAGGTCTGCGATCGGAAGATCGAGGTGCGGCCGTTCCAGTGAGCGACGTCGAGGAGGCGGTCACCCGGGCCCACCACGACGAGTGGGCCCGGGTGGTCGCCTCGCTGACCCGGCGTTTCGGTGACCTCGACATCGCCGAGGAGGCAGCGGCCGAGGCGTTCACGACCGCCGTGGAGCGGTGGCCGGCCGACGGCGTACCCCCCAACCCCGGCGCCTGGCTGACCACCACCGCCGTTCGCAAGGTCATCGACCGGATCCGGCGCGAGAACAAGCGCGACGACAAGCACAAGGAGGCTCAGATGGTGTACGACAACACCCCACCCGAGCCTCTCGGCGCCATCGACGACGACCGGCTGCGGCTGATCTTCACCTGCTGTCACCCGGCGCTGGCGATGGAAGCCCGCGTGGCGCTGACGCTGCGCATGCTCGGCGGGCTGACCGTGCCCGAGATCGCCCGCGCCTTCCTGGTGCGGGAGACCACCTTGGAGCAGCGGATCACCCGCGCGAAGGCCAAGATCAAGGCGGCTCGGATCCCCTATCGCGTGCCGGCCGCCGAGGATCTCCCGGCACGCGTCTCCGGCGTACTCGCCGTGCTGTATCTCGTCTTCAACGAGGGCTACCTGGCGACCGGCCCCGACACCGATCCCGTACGTCACGACCTGACCGCCGAGGCGATCCGGCTCACCCGCCTGATCCGCGCTCTGCTGCCGGAGGACGGTGAGGTGGCCGGGCTGCTGGCGCTGATGCTGCTCACCGAGGCCCGCCGCACCGCTCGGGTTTCGGCCAGCGGCGAACTGGTCACCCTCGGCGAGCAGGACCGTGGGGCCTGGGACAAGGCGCTGATCGCCGAAGGTCACCGGCTCGTGCGCGAGCGCCTCGCCGCTGCCGGGGTGGCTCCGGGCCGCTACCAGATCCTCGCCGCGATCAACGCCGTGCACACCTCCGCCCGCGACATCCGCGACACCGACTGGTCGCAGGTCGTCGCCCTCTACGACCAACTCGTCCACCTCGACCCCTCCCCGATCGTCGCCCTCAACCGGGCCATCGCGGTCGCCGAGCTCGACGGACCGGAGGTGGCGCTGGCGGCCGTCGACCGTCTTGAGGACAAGCTGGCCGGCTATCACGCCTACCACGCCACCCGCGCCGACCTGCTGCGCCGGCTGGGCCAAAGTCAGCAGTCACGCGCGGCCTACGACAAAGCCATCGAGTTGGCCGGCAACACCGCCCAGACCGCCAACCTGACCCGCCGCCGCGACCAACTGCGGTAGCGCCCACGAATCCCGATCGAAACCCCGCGCGCAGCGGCGGCCGGCCCCGACGCAATCAGATCGGCCCGATACCCGCCTGAGATCGTCAGCTTCTACGGTCGGCACTGCACTGTCATCGGCACGTCCGGACGGCAACCGGGCCGGCTCGGCGTGACGCTGGGTAGCGCGCGGATCGCGGCAGATGCGGATGCCCACTTCACCCCCATGAAACACGGCCTACCTGGTCAGCCAGATCGAATCGCGTACGGCAGTTCGGGCAGTGGACCCGGCCGAAGAGGTACGTGAAGGCAGTCGCCAGCGAGTTCCGGCCCGCCTCGACGGCCTCAGCATGGATGCGAACGGCAAGATCGGAGGTAAGCCACGGCTCGATTGGGGAGTCCTCGGCTACCAGGTCCAGCCACAGTTCGTCCTCACATTCGGGACATTGCACGTCGACTTCTCCGTCGATGACGAGGTCGAGTTCTTTGCCCCAGATCGCGTCGCCGTCGAAGCCGAGCACAGCCTGTTGCAGTAACACGAAGTCTCTGTCGGTGGACGCGCCCGGCAGGCACTCGACCGCGCGCCTACGCAACGTAGCGATCTCTTGGCTGTACGCGACGCGGTCCGCGTCGGTGGCATCCACCGCGATGAAGCCGGCGAGCGCCACCACCCCGTCCCGCCTCTCCGGCGCGAAGCTGGCGCAGGTTCGCGCCAGCCAGGGCAGCAACGCTGCGCTGGCAGGGTCAAACGTTCCCTGGTGACACGACTCGTGCCAGATCAGACTCCAGGCCGGAGAAGCTGGATCGGCCGCCGCGGAATCCAGAAGTTCCGAAGAGAAGATCACCCGCGAAGCTTGGCACACCCCGAAGATTGAAAGCACTTCTCTCTGCAGGCATAACACCCATGGCAGCGGTCAAGCAGCGAGCAGAGGTACAGACGTGACGACCTCAGACACAGTGGCGCGCGACCTGCGGTATGAGCGGACGTCTCGGCGAGCCGCACCGCCGCACGTCGCCGACGCAATCCGGACGTAGATCGTCCGCAACCGCCCGTACCATGGCCGGCATGGCCATCGCTCGCTTCCCCAGCATCGTCATCGACTGTCCCGATCCTGGTGCGCTCGCAAGGTTCTACGGCGCGATGTTGGATTGGAAGGTCGACGTCTCCTCCGACTGGGCTGAGGTCCGCGCGGAGTACGGTCAGTGCATCTCCTTTCAGCAGGTGGATGGGTACACGCCGCCGGTGTGGCCAACCCAGGAGCCGCCCCAGCAGATGCACCTCGATGTGATCGTTGACGACCTCGATGCCGCCGAGGCGGCAGTGCTCGATCTCGGCGCAACCAAACACCCGCACCAGCCCGGTACGTCCTTCCGGGTCTTCCTCGACCCGGAAGGTCACCCTTTCTGCCTCTGCGTGAACTGATCCGGACGGGCGATCCTCAATCACAAGAAGCCCTGGACGGCTCGGGCGTGGTGTTCGCGCTCATCGGCACGACCGGACGCCGGATCGATCCGCTTGCCGTGACGCTGCGTAGCGCACGGTCGGCGGCAGACATCCCATGTTTTTCGATGTCAAGAGGTGGCCTGCAAATGGGCCCAGGCGGTTGCCTCGTTGTAGGGGGTGCCGGTCTTGAGGCAGCCGTGCAGGATGCCGACGAAGCGGTTGCCGAGTTGGCGCAGGGCGGCTTGGTGACCGGTGCCGCGGGCGCGCAGGCTGTCGTAGTAGGTGCGGGCGCCGGGTGAACCTTTCAGCGAGCAGAACGCCCACTGGTGCAGGGCGTCGCTCAGTCTTCGGTTGCGCGCGTAGCGGGCCAGCACGACTGTGCGGGTGCCGGAGGCCCGGGTGATCGGGGACGTGCCGGCGTAGTTCTTGCGGGCTTTCGCGTCGGTGAAGCGGTGCGGGTCGTCGCCGAACTCGGCGAGGATCCGGGCGCCGAGGACCACCCCGAGGCCGGGCTGGCTCAGGTAGTAGTCAGCGTCCCGGTGCCGGCCAAAATGGTCGGCCACCACCTGCCCGAGCTGCTCGACCTCGGCGTTGAGCGCCGCGATCAGCCGGACCTGGGTGGTCACGATGGCCGCATAAGCGGCTTGGACGGCGTCTGGCTGGCGCAGCTGCCCTGCGCGCAGCTGTTGCTGCAGGTTCGCGGCTTTGGCGTCGATGTCGCGGCGGTTCGCCCGGCGCAGCGCCGCAGCGATCTGCGACCGCGACAGCCGGGCGGCGCGGGCAGGGTCCGGTGCCCGGCCGAGTAGTTCCAGCGTGTCCGGCGCGGTCAGGTCGTCGAAGGCGTTCAACGCCGCGGGGAAGAACTCGCGCAGCGCGCTGCGCAGCCGCAGCATCTGCCGCGACCGGTCCCAGATCAGCGTCTGGTGAGTGCGAGCGACGAGTTTCATCGCTTCGGCCTGGTCGCTGTCCCCGGCGACCGGACGGTGATGGGCATGGTCGAGACGCACGATCTCGGCCAGCACGTGCGCGTCGCCGGCGTCGGACTTCGCCCCCGAGGTGGAATGCCGTTCCCGGTAACGAGCCACCGACATCGGGTTGATCGCATACACCTGATAGCCGGCCGCGATCAGCGCCTGCACCCACGGGCCGCGGTCGGTCTCGATACCGATCCGCACCTTCGTTGCGGCCTCGGTTGATTCGAGCTCGGCCCACTCGCTCGGCATGTGCTCGGCGATCAGCGCATGCAACCGGGTAACACCCTCAAGTCCCTCGGGTAGCCGCTTGCGGGCCAGCTTCGACCCTCGATCGTCAACGAGCTCCACGTCGTGATGGTCCTCGGCCCAATCGTCTCCCAGGAACAGCATCTCGCCCTCTTCCTCGACAAACCATGTCGGTCACGGCAGCGTGGAAGAGACCCCAGCGATCTAATGGCCAAGTGCTCACCGCACAGAAGCGGGGCACGTCATCCCATCAGCTGTCCAGCCTCCTCACGACCAGCGGGCGCACGGTCTGCCGCAAGACCTTGAAGGCCCGATGAGTGGAGTGCTGACCCGCCAGCCGCTACCGGAGCCATCCTGCACCAGCAGGCTGACAGAACCCATTAGCCTCTGTCTCCCTTGAGGGACGCCCGTTCCGGGCGGAAAATCGGGGGTGGTCGCTGTTCGCTGACGCCGTCTTCACCTTGGTCTTCGAGGTCGACCATTAGCCGGGCGCGGGGAGCCAGCTCACGGGCCCTTCAGTGTTGCTGCGAGCACGAGGATTAGATTTCTCCACCTGTCCCTATGGTTCCTGCGGGCAGCGGCCACCTTTCCCCTGCGAGTGCGAGGAGGGCGTGGTGCTGACCGAGACGCAGGACAACGAAGAGATCATCGAGCGGGTCGCGGCGCTGGACATCGGCAAGGCGGAGTTGGTGTGCTGCGCGCGGGTACCCGGCCAGGGCCCGTCAGGTAGGCGGATGCAGGAGGTGACGACCTACGCCACGATGACCCGTTCGCTGCTGGGCATGGCCGAGCGGTTGGCCGCGCTCGGGGTCACCCGGGTGGTCATGGAGGCAACCTCGGACTACTGGAAGCCGGTGTTTACCTGCTGGAGGCCCACGGATTCGACACCTGGCTGGTCAACGCCAAGGACGTCAAACACCTACCGGGCCGGCCGAAGACCGACAAACTCGACGCGGTGTGGTTGTGCAAGGTCACCGAGCGGCAGATGATCCGCCCCAGCTTCGTCCCACCGCCACCGATCCGCAAGCTACGGGATCTGACCCGATACCGGGCCGACCTGGTGGCGGTGCGCACCGCGGAGAAACAGCGGGTGGAGAAGCTCCTCGAAGACGCGCAGATCAAACTCAGCGTGGTCGCCTCGGACATCTTCGGGGTATCCGGCCGGGACATGCTGGCCGCGTTGGTCGCCGGCCAACGTGACCCGAAGGTGCTGGCGCAGATGGCGCGGCGCAGCATGCGAGCGAAGATCGCCCTGCTGGAGGAGGCGTTCACCGGCTACTTCACCGACCACCACGCGTTCCTGCTGCAACGGATGCTGGCGCGCGTCGACGCGATCAACGTCGACATCGCCGCTCTGGAGGCCAAAATCGAGGAACAGATGGCCCCTTTCATGGCGGCGGTGGCGAAGCTGGATGAGATTCCCGGCATCAACCCGGCCGCCGCGCACGTGATCCTCGCCGAGGTCGGACTGGACATGCACCGCTTCCCCACGGCCGGGCATCTGGTGTCCTGGGCCAAATTCGCCCCCGGCGTGAAGGAGTCCGCGGGCAAGAAGAAGGGTAAGAACGCCACCGGCCACGGCAACTCCTACCTGGCCCGGGTGCTGGGTAACGCCGCCGTGGCCGCCGGTAAGACCGACACCTTCCTCGGGGAACGCTACCGACGCATCGCCCGCCGCCGCGGTCGCAAGAAGGCCGTCGTCGCTATCGGCCGATCCCTCCTGGTCATCATCTGGCACCTGCTCTCAGACGACGACGCCCGCTTCCACGACCTCGGCGCCGACTTCTACACCACCCGCATCGACCCCGAACGCCGCAAACGAGGTCACGTCCGCCAGCTCGAAGCCCTCGGCTACACAGTCATCCTCCAATCGGCAGCCTGACCCAACACCCCACAACGTCACGGCCACAGTCCGGTCGAGGTGCCATGGGCTGATGCCGCCTGCGGTCGGACACCAATTTTCGGATTAGATGCGTGCGTATGTGGCAGCATCCTCGGCGTGCCGCATCCCGATGAACCAGCGCTCGTCGTCTACGTCGCAGAGAACTCCTCCGGAGTCGCGCTCGCCGTCTACGACGCGACCGACCCGGTCGGGGCCCGTGCCGCGCTGCAGGCCGCGGCGGCGGAGATCTCCCAGATTCGCCACCCGGACGAGCCGGAGTGGAGCCTGCCAAACTGGTGCGAGGTGCTCGACGACGATGGCGTACCCGTCCTGCACTTGGACATGAAAGACGAGATCCGGTACGCCGCCCTGATCGTCCGGATCATCCTCGACGCGTTGGCCGCCGCCGGGGTCGACGGAAAACTGGAACCCAAGCGGCAGCCGGAGGATCCGTTCGAATACGACCCGAGGGCCGCCCGGTTCACGGACATGGAACCGCTGTCCGAACTGGACGCGCGCGGGCTGCCACCCGGCTTCCCCGACGGTTTCCCGGTGCCGGAGGAGGCCACCCTCGTCCAGGCCGGGCGTTCCCGGGACGGTACGGGTGAACACGCGGCGTGGCGCCGGTCGACCGGCCCGTTCACCGGATACCTCGATCGGCTGCGCGCCTACGGCTGCACGTTCGGTGTCGTCCCCCGGCCGCTCACCGCCGACGGCACCGTCCGGTACACGCTGTGGCGGGACAGCGCCGGGGGAAGCGTGACGCTGTACCAGTCCGAGGCGCGGTCGACCCACTCGCCGCTGTACTGGTACGTCAGCGTCGTCTGGCAGCCGCAGGCCGAGCCGCCGGCCGTCGCCGTGGAGCCGGATGAGGCACCGGACACCCGGCCGGACCCGTCCGGGCCGGTCGCCGTCCGGGAGGTGGCAGAGTTCCTGCTGCCTTCCGAGCTCGTTCCCGGCTACGAGGCGGTGGCCGCCATCGCCACCGCCGGCCACGCACTCGAGCAACTGGTCAGCGCCCGGCCGGACCCGGCCGACCGGCGCCCGGCACCGGCCATAATCGCGGCCCGGTTCGCGCCGGTCCTCGGTCGGCTCGACCCCGGGCAGCTGACCATGGTGCGGCACACCTGCCTGACGATGGTCGCCAACCTGGTGGCCGTCGGGCGGCGTCCCCGCTCAGTCGGCCTGAACCTGGTCCCCGACGAGGACGGCCACCTCTACGCCGCGGATATCCGCGAACGCGCACCGGGTGTGGTGGCGCCGAAGCTCATACCGGTCCTGGAAACCGGCCTGGCGCTGGTCAAGGGCGGGCCGATGGTGGCCGAGGCGCTCTCCGGTGTCCCCGGCAGCGCGGTACGACCCCCGGCGGACCGGTACGTGTGGCTTTTTGCCGGCCTCGAGCCGGAGCAGTTGACCGCGGCACGGGACGCCTGCTGGCGGATCTTCGAGGATTGACCCGGCCGGTCAGCCGAACGGCGAGGATCGTCACCAGCACGGCGAGCGCGAGGGAGAACAGCGCGGCGCCGAGTAGCGTACGGGCGGTCAGCCCGACCTGCGGTAGCGCCAGGTGCCGGTGGCGGTGAGCGTGACCAGCGGTAAGAGCGGACGTCCCGCTCCTCAGAGCCGGCGGTGCGGCTTGGGGCACTCTGACCGCGCCAGCAACTCGATCAACCGCTTGCCGTCGATCCGTACGATGCGGCTCGACTCACCAGTCCCGTAGGCGCACGCTGCAGCAGACGCGACCTGAACCGCGCCGAGCGCGCTCGCTCGGCGGCAGTTGAGTGCGCCACATGCATTGGCAAGACGATGGTCGTACCCCGCGGAGCGCTGTCCCGGACGGTCAACCCGGAGAACTGATCTTCTCCGCCTCAATCGTCATAATCACGCGAGTCTGATCACGGCCACCGAACCACGGATAGGGGCGGCCGAGGTACTTCTGGGACAGGCGGTCGATGTGCTCGACGGCGCCGTGCTCGGTCAGGTCGAGGACCCGGCCCCGTACCGCGATGTAGCGACTCGGGTCCTCCGGGTCGGCGATCGCTACCGCGACGCGCGGGTCACGTACGACGTTGCGCACCTTCTGAAAACCCTGAACGGTGTTGATGACGATGTGCTTGCCGTCGGTGTCCACCCAGGTCTCGCTGATCTGAGGTGACCCATCCGGCATGAGTGTCGTGATGAAGCAGATGCTGGGCCCATGGAGCAGGTCGACCAGGTCCTCGGGTAGATCCACGATCCGACACTACGCCGCACCCAGCGCCGCCTGGTCGACAGGCCCGCATACACGAAGCCGCCGGCCCGGGAGGACGCGCAGAATCGTCATCATGGAGCCCATACGCGAGGCCTCGACCCTTGATGAGTTGGTGCGCTTCGCGACGCAACTGCCGCCCGAGCAGGCGCGGAAGCTGCTCGCGAGCGCGCATCCCGCGCCGCTCAAACCCGAAGACGGTGCTGGGGTAGCGCCACCTGCCCTGGTCTACGCGTCCTGGGCCCAGTACCTTACGGACACCACAGCAGAGGAACGCCAGACGTGGTGTCGGCTGAAGGCACGCGCAGCGAACCGGACGAGGCTCATGTCCGGGCCACCAGACTGCAGGATCACCGCCGCGGACATCTGGAACGTTCTTCAGGCCGCTGAAGGGCGCTGCGAGCACTGCGGCTCCCTCGCCCTCGAACATCGGCCGTCGGGCGCCGACGGGCGGCCGGCACCGTGGGCGCTCGTTGGTCGACGCATCGGCTCCCTCGGCCACCGGCTCGCCCGCTTCAACGACGGTTCTAACAACATCGCAAACCTGTGCTGGTCATGCCTGTGGTGCAACACTTGGCCAGCCGAACGACACCCCGGCGCAACAGACCACGGCGGGCACCAACCGACGGCGTGAATGCTATCGGCGAGTAGACCACAACACCCTTTCGCCCACATCCCTAACCACGGCCCGATCGGGTGAGACAGGCGCTGTGTCCGAGCCTCCGGCGCTTCGGTCGGGCAAAAGCTCGCACATCGGCTATGAGCGGATGCTCGTTCCTACGATCTTTTGGCAACGATCTCCACGAGGTTGCTGTCGGTCGCGCAGCAAGGCGTTGCGGTTGTTGCCCGTGTCGTGCGGTGGCTGGATCGAAGGAACGCCAGTCGCAGTCAGCCGACCGTATGCCGCGTCGACGTCATCGGTCCGCGAATGACCGGTCCGGCCCCGGCCCATGCCTCGACCGACTCGAAGTCAGGAGGGCTCGGGAGATCGCCCTGCTGTTCGCGGCGCCGTTGCCAGGTCACGCGGGGTCGGTCTGCGTGAGCAGCGCTTCATAGTAGGGCTTCATCGCCGGGTAGTAGTCGTCGAAGGTCGGTGTCGGCAGGTTGTCCCGTGATGCCACCAACATGTCCAGGTAGTACTCCCAGCCGGGGCCGTAAGCGCTGATGTCGTCGGTGGGGTCGAGGTGGTGCACGAGCTGCAGCTCGGTCAGCCCGTCGGTGTGCGATAGCTGCAGCTCGATTCGCATGTCGCCGGACTCGTTGGACAGCACGAGTCGCCGGGGTGGGTCGCATACGTCGATCCGCTTGTCGAGCCACGGTGCCGACTCCTCGAAGCCCATCTGCACTTTGATCATGCGGCCGGGGGCGGCGTCGCCCTTCCATGCTCCGAACCATCGGACGGTGCGGTCGGGTTCGGTGACGCTGGCCCATACGTCCTGGATGGGTGCGCGGAAGGTGCGGCTGACGACGAGTTGGTTGCCGTTTGCGGTCGGGGCGAGCCGGCCGTTGGGTTGGTTGGTCATGCGGTGTTCTCCTGTCGTTGATCTGTCGTGTCATGTCGGTGGCGTTCGCGTCGGGTGCGGTAGACCTCGGTCTCTAGCGCGTCGAGGCGACGCTGCCAGCTGACGGTCAGGGCGAATTGGTCGAGCCACTCGATCAGGTCGGCCAGCCGCGTCGCGTCGAGCTGGTAGACGCGTTGGCGGCCGATGAGGGTGTCGCGGACCAGGCCACTTTCCCGCAGTACCCGCAGGTGTCGGCTGACGGCGGGTCGGCTGATCGTGAAATGGTCGGCGATCTGCCCTGCGGGGAGTCTCTGCTCGCGCAGCATCACGAGGATGTCTCGCCGGACCGGGTCGGCGATCGCTGCCGCCACGTCGTCCACTGTAAAAGCGTGCTGCGTTGCGCGCGGATCGCGGCTACCTGTTGACTGGTGGTACGACCGCAGCCCGGCCAGGCTTGGTCGAGGTGACCGGTGGGGTCGCTCTCATCGCGGCTGCCCACCGCTGTTTGGTGTGGCTCTCATCTGGCGTGCGCCCCGCCGGTCACCGCGGCGGAGAGAGGCTCAAGAGGGGACTGCCCGGCTCAAGGTAGCGCTGCCCTCCCGTCGACGAACACCGTCGGATCGAGGGAGGACAGGATGGCTCAGGTCATCATCGGCGTGGACCCGCACAAGCGTTCCGCCACCATCGAAATCATCAACGCCCGGGAGAAGACGGTCGGGCAGGGCCGGTTCGGCACCGACCGCGACGGCTACCAGGCCATGCTCGCCGCCGGACGCAAGCACAAAGACCGCCTGTGGGCGGTCGAGGGCTGCAACGGCATCGGGCGGCATGTCGCGCAACGCCTGGTCTCCGACGGCGAAACCGTCGTGGACGTTCCCGCGAAGCTGTCCGCCCGGGCCCGCGTGTTCGCCACCGGCCAGGGCCGCAAGACCGACCCGGTCGATGCCCGCAGCGTCGCTGTGGTCGCCCTGCGCACCGAAGGTCTGCGGCAGGTCGTCACCGACGACACCACGGTCGCGTTACGGCTGCTGGTCGACCGCCGTGACCAGCTCGGCCGGGCCCGCACCGAAGTGGTCTCCCGGCTGCACCACCTGCTACTCGAGTTGGTGCCCGGCGGCGCGAAGAAGGACCTGTCCGCCCAGCAGGCCCGCGCCCTGCTGGGCACCGTGCGCCCGCGTGACGTGGTCGGCAAGACCCGCCGCCGGCTGGCCTCCGAGCTGATCGGCGAACTCGTCGTCATCGACAAGAAGATCAAAATCGCAAAGCAGGAACTCACCGACCTGGTCAACAGCACCGGCAGCCGGCTGATGAATTTGACCGGCATCGGACCGTCCGGCGCGGCCCGCCTGCTCGGCGACATCGCAGACATCGCCCGGTTCCCCAGCCGCGCCCACTTCGCCTCCTGGAACGGCACCGCACTGATCGACGCCTCGTCCGGTGACCAGAACCGGCACCGGCTCTCCAGGGCCGGGAACCGGCGCATCAACCGGGCGCTGCACATCATGGCCATCGTCCAGCTACGCCGTGACACCGAAGGGCGCCGCTACTACCGGCGCAGACTGGCGGCGGGCAAGACCCCGATGGAGGCCCTACGGGCGCTGAAGCGGCGCCTGTCCGACATCGTCTACCGGCAGATGATGGCCGACGCGAAGCTGGTCAGGACGGGTCCGGGGCGCTTGTCGATACGCGACGTCGGGCACGTTCGGTCGTACCTACCTGGGCACGTTCACCTGTACGCCGACAGAAGCGGCCGCGCGGGTCGGGCCAGACGATCTGCTGCCTGCGCGTCCGCTCGTCGCGTGAGCGGGCGCAGGCGGTGCCCGGATACGGGTGGGTGGTGGCGGGTCCGTCGATGATGACGGCGTCGTGGTCGGCCATGACGTCGCTGACACGCTGGCCGTGGCCGAACCGCTCGGCCCTGTCGTAGACGCGGCCGGCGGGGTCGTGCGCAGCGCCTGCGACGTGGCCGTCCAGCCCGGCGGTGAGCAGTTCCGGGTGGTTGTGGGGCGGTGAGGCCGACGGTTAGGCGTACGCGCTGCCCTGGTCGGGGTCGTCGGCGGGCGGGATGGCGAGGGTGACTGCCCAGCCGATCCGGTCGATCATCTTGTTCTGGCGGCGCATGAGGTCGCGCGTGCCGGCCACGTGTCAGCTCCCTGCGGTGGGGTGGGGGCCGGAGGGCTGCGGCGGGTCGACCTCGACGAACCCGAAGAGGCGTTCGATGAGTTGCAGCGCCTGCGTGCGGTAGCGGTCGGCGAAGCCGCGGCAGATCGCTGGTTTGGCGTCGGGGTTCCTGTAGTCGGGGAGCGTGTCGTGGCAGACGATGAACGACTCCCGGTTCCGGGCTTCGGTGACGAGGTCGCGCAGCCGGCCGGGGGCGAGATGCATCCGATTGCCGGGGGCGAGGATGCAGGTGTCGCATTGCTGTGACAGCAGCCGCGACTTGCCGAGGACCGGGTCGCCGACGCTGAGGTCGGTGGTGCCGGCGGGCTCGTCGTCGCAGTTGAGGTGGGGTACAGGTTCCATGATGTCTCCCTGCGGGCGGCAGGAGGCGCCGCCGACGGCGACGTCCCCTGTGGGTCGGTGTGGGGTTCAGGTGTCGCGGTGGGCGGGCCGTTGCCGGTAGCGGGCTCGATTCAGCCGGTGCCTCGTACCGTCCGCCGTTCGCGGGCGATCGGTGAGGGGCGCGGCCGCCGGTAGATCGGTGATGCCGCCAGCGCCGGCCGCTCCGAGGTGTCGGCTGGGCCGGTCCTGCCGGATGGGTCAGCCCGCGGTCGTCGTCGACCACGGTCTGGTGAGGGCCACCCGAGCGGCGATCGTGCCCCCGTGCTTCGCAGTCCGGTTCCCGGTGTGCTGGTCGGGTGTCGGCGCCCACGGTCGCATGTCGGCGGGCGGGCGGTCAGGATGCCGCGTGTCGTCCTTTTGTGGAGCGGGTCAGCTGTCGTGCGTAGCGGGCGGATGGACGTCGACGACGAGGCGGTCGACGGGCGGCCAGCCGTCCGCTTCGGCCTGCCATGCCTGGGCGTCGTCGACGCTGGTGAAGGGGCCGACGACGGCGAGTTGAGCGCGGTCGCGGTCGAGCAGGACCAGGGCGGCGCTCGCCGTGGCTGGTGCGATGGCGCGGGCGGTTGCCGCGATGTCGGGAGGGATGGTCAGCCACTCGTCAGGGCTGATCGCCGATTGGTCGGGGTGGTGCAGGGCGGCGGGTGTGGTGGCGGCGACGTCGGCGTGGTGCAGGGCCAGGTGGGGGGCGTAGTCGGCGGCGGCGGCGCGGCCCGGGATGGGGCCGTGCACCGACAGGGCGGCGGTGGTGGTGACGGCGAGCAGGGCGTGGGGGTGACGGTCTTCGACGGTGTCGAGCAGGGCGACGCTGAACGCGTCGCGGCTGCCGATGTCGATCAGCGTGATCATGGCGGGTCGTCCGGTCTCGGCGTCATCCCAGCCGACCATCTCGAAGTGGTCGCTGGCAAGGGTCAGGAAGCGCTGGTAGGCGCGGTTGGTGGTGTCGAAGGGGTATCCGGTGTCCGGCATGTGTGGTTCTCCTGGGTAGGGGTTCGAGGTTGTGCCGTGGCCGGCGGGGCGTCGCAGGGGATGCTCCGGGCAGGGTCAGGCGGCGCGGGCCGTCGGCTGCGGCCGGGTGGGCCGGAACCAGCCGGTGAACCGGCAGGTGGGGGCGGTGACGCGTGCCCGCCCTCGGGCGAGCAGTCCGGGTCGGGTCGCGGCCCGGCAGGCGCGGTGGGCGTCGCGTGCGGGCGGGCATGGGTAGGTCTGGCCGGTGCAGCGCAGGTTGGCGCAGCGTCCGCGTGCGTCGGGGTGGGGTTGGTGGGCGGCGGCGACGTCGGTGGCGAGCAGCCACAGCAGGACGTCGGTGACGGTGCCGGGTATCGATCGGCGGTGCGGCATCCGGTTCTCCCTTCAGGGGTCGGAGTCGGGTGGCCGCCGCCGGGGCCAGCGGTGTGGGGATGCCGCTGTCGGGTTCGCCAGGGCGGCGGCCGGGTGCAGTGACGCTCGACTTTCCGTTTCGATCAAGTCGTCGTCCCGCCACCTGCGGCAATCGAGGTGGCGGGGTCGTCGCGGTGGATGAGGAAGCAGTCTGGCGCGGCGGGGTCGTCGTGCCGGTAGTCCTCGAGGTGGGCGTCGTAGTGGGCGGGCTGGCCGCAGTGCCGGCACTGCATCGGCGCGGCGTGGTCGGGCTCCTGCCCGCCGGGGTCGTAGGCGGTGGTGTGGTCGTGCGCGGGAAAGCGGCAGGAGCCGTGGGTGCAGAACGGGCGTCCGGGGGTGCGTAGCCGGGCGACGACCAGGCCTTGCACCGCGGTGGTGAGGTCGGTGCTGTCCTGGGTGCCGTCGTAGGGGACGCCGGCGGCGATGAGGTAGTCGTTGGCGTCGACGTAGCGGTGCAGGTCGGCGAACGAGCCGACCCCTGCGGGCACGAGTCCCTCGCTGATGTCGGCGTCGATCGCGGCGACGATGAGTTCGGCGTAGCGGCGAACCTGGCCGGTTCGGGCCGCGGTGGACGCTGGGGTGTGGTGGGCCAGCCAGATGCGGGCCAGAGCCCGCAGGTGGCTGATCTGGGTGGCGCGCTGGGCGGTCAGGGCGTCCAGGCGCGGCCCGAGGGCCTGCAGCACGCTGAGCGGGTTGAGGGTGGGTGCCGGTTCGCCGGGGCCGGCGGCCATGGCGCGGTGGACCTCGTCGAGGTGCGCGCCGATCGCGTCGGCGCAGCGGGCGAGGTCGGCCTCGGTGCCGGCCAGGGCGTGGCAGGCGTCGGTGATCGCCGCGGCGATCACCGCCACCGCGCCGCTGCTTCGTTGGGCGGCGGTGATCGCGTCGTCGGTGATCGTGTGCCCGGTGTATGTGCGGACAGGATGTTCGATCACGGGAGTGGTTTCCTCACGGCGGTGGCTGGCTTGGTGGGTCGGCGGTGGCGGGTCATCGAAGGTCGGCTGGTTCGTCGGCGGAGGTGTCGAGGTCGCCGGGGGTGGCGTCGGCGCGGGTGGCGGCGTCCCAGTCGGCGTGGCTGTCGCGGCCCGTGCGGGTGAGGGCGGTGTCGAGGGCGTCCTCGGCGGCGTCGAAGGCGTCTTCCCGGTTGGTGGCGGTGATCTCGATCAGTACGGGGACGGTGAGGCGGACGTGCCAGTGGCGGGGCAGTCCGGGTAGGTCCAGGGCGTGCAGGATCCGGTCGGCGGCGTCGGCGTCGATGTGGTGCTCGCTGGCTGCCTCGCGCAGCGTCTGCCACACCCGCTGCCGCAGGCGCGCCGCTGGCTCTGCGTCGGGCGGAGGCGGCGTGGGCGGGGCGGTGCGCTGGGCGCGTAGGTGGTCGTGGATGCGGGTGGTGGTGTGGGTGAGCCAGCCCAGCGGTGCGGGCTGGCCGGGGTGGAAGGCGTCCCAGGCGTCGCGGAGAACGGACTCCAGGGTCACCGGTTCCGGTTTTGAGTGGGGTGTGGACATGCGGGTCTCCAAGGGCGGACGCCGGCCCGCCGCCCGGTTCTTTGGGTCGGCGGGGCCGGCGTGCGGGGCGGGCTGTCAGTGCTGGTGGTCGCGGGTGTGGGCGAGGCGCACCTGGTAGGTGTCGGCGGTGACGGTCAGGTGCAGCCACCGGTAGCCGCGGCCGTGGCCGGCGCGCATGGCATCGATCAGCGGGCTGGGTTGTTCGGTGAGGTGCAGGTGTTCGGCGAAGTCGTCTCCGCCCAGGTCCGGGTCCCGGCGGTGGCCGTGGGTGTCGGGGTTCCAGCCGTGGGCGTAGACGACGAGGCTGGAACCGGGGCGGTGCGGGTCGTCGAGGTGGGGCAGGCCGCTGGACATGAGGTAGACGCCGTGGTCGTGGACCCACACCAGCGCGCCGGGACAGGCGATGCCGTCGGTGTGCTCGGTGAAGGACGGTGTGTGCGAGGCGCTGGTGACGGCGTGTTCGGCGAGCCGTAGCGTGTCTGCCAGGTCGAAGTAGAGGTGCAGTGCCATCGGGTTTCCTTGGTCGTATTGGGGCGCCGCCGCGGACCGGGCCGGCGGCCGGGCCGTGCTGCGCGTCCTGCGGGTTTTCGGGTGCCGCACTGCCGGGTGGGTGGCGGCGCGGGTCAGGCCGCCGCGGCGGCTGTGGCTACGGGGTGGGGCTGTCGGTGCTGGGCCAGTCGTTGAGGGCGGTGGGTGGGACGCCGTGGCGCAGGGCTTGGTCGATGAGGTGGGCGAGGCGGTAGTGGGGGTCGGCGGCGAAGGCCCGGTCGAGGGCGACGGAGGCGAGGGCGCCGTGCCCCAGCCGCCAGGCGGTGAAGGCGAGCAGGCTCGCGGGGGCGGCGGCCAGGGCGGGGTCGACGCGGCGGGTCAGGTCGGTCCACAGGGCGAGGTGGCTGGGCTCGGTGCCGGTGGCCTGCCCGGCGATGTCGCGGACGGCGACTTCAGTCAGCAGGACGGACAGCCAGGCCGCCTCGTCGTCGGTGAGCACGGCGTCGGCGGCGTAGCGGGCGAGCGCGTCGTCGACGGCGGTGCGGCCGGTGCGGATGAGCGCTGCCCGCCCGGCTGCGGCACGGACGGTGAGGCGGCGTTGCTGTGCCCGTGCGGTGGCTGCGGCCACGGCGGCGCCGGCGGTGGGGGCGATGCTGGCGACGAGGGCGGCCCGGTCCGGCAGGGCGGTCTGCCCGGCGACGACGGCGTGCACGGCGGTGGCGCTGGAGGCGGGGTCGAAGGGAACTCCGTCGGGCGGGCAGCAGCGCGGATCTGCGCAAAGGTAGGAGTGGTAGCGGCCGTCGGTGACCCGCAGCGCGTCGTGGACGGTGATGCCGGCGGCGTGCAGGTGTCGGGTGAGGGCGTCGATGACCGGGGTGACCGTGGTGGCGGGTCCGTAGCCGATGAGGATCGCGGCGGTGGCGTCAACGTTGCGCAGCATCGCCCGGTACCGGGTTGCGGCATTGCCCGTCCATTCGCTCCGGTCGGCGGGTTGGGGGAGGTCGGCGCGGCCGGCCACGGTGACTCGGTTGCCGGTGAGGCCGACGATGACGAGGCTGTCGGCGGGGTGGAAGCCGAGCAGGTAGGGCACGGCGGCGAGCAGGTCGCCGGGTGAGGCCAGCGACAGCCGGGTCTGGTGGTCTTCGTGCACGGGGCAACTCCTTTGTGACAAGAGGCTCCGCAGCCCGGGATCGGGGCGCGGAGCCGGCGGATGTGTGGCATGAGTGCGGGCGTCGGCGAGGTGTGGCCGGTCAGCTGCGGGTGTCGTGACGGGTGCTGGCGCCGAGGCCGAGGCGGGCGCCGATGGCCGGGCCGCGGTGGACGGCGGCGACGGCGGTGGGCAGGTGGCGGCGTTGCCAGCCGTGCAGGGCCGCGTCGAGGTCGGCGTCGTAGCGGCGGCGTTGGGTGAGGGCCGCGACGAGGCCGGCTGCCTGTTCGATGCCGTTGTTCGCGCCGCGGGCGGTGTGGGGGCGTACGGGTGCGAGGGCGTCGCCGAGCAGCACGGCGTGGCCGCGTCCGACGGGCCAGACCATGCGGGTGGGTGGGTCGATGTCCATCACGGGCACGGCCATGCGGGTGTCGGTGGCGTGCACGGTGGCGGCGTGCTCGGCCGGCAGGAGCCGCTGGGCGTGGGTGTCGACGTGGGCGCGGGCGGCGGGGCTGACGTGCTGTGGGAGGGCGAACGCCCGGCGGTTGGGTGGGGCGCCGAATCGGTCGGTGTATTCGGCGGGGCTGGCGTTGAGGTAGAGGGTCCAGTCCAGGCCGTCGGGGACCGGGGCGACGTTGTACTGGCAGCCGGGGCCGGGTTCGAGGCGCAGGAAGTCCCGCTGCGGCGTGTGCGGTGTGGGGGCGTGGCCGCGGTGGGCGACGTAGCCGGCGTAGCGCAGTCGCCGGTCCGGGTCGAGCAGCCGCCTGCCTGCCGAGGACCGCCCGTCGGTGAACACCACCAGGTCACAGCCGGCGGTGTGGCCGTCGCTGAAGTGCAGCCGAGGCTGTCCGGCGGGGGCGTCGAGGCCGGTGGCGCGGTGCGAGGTGTGCAGCAGCCCTGCGGGCAGGCGGCGGGCAAGGGCGGCGTGCAGCAGGGTCCAGGTGGTGTTGCGGCCCGGGTAGACCCGCCGCAGCCCGGCGGCCGGGCGCCGGTGGCGGACGGGGATCTGCCAGATGGTTTCCGAGTCGTGGGCGACGAACTCGTCCTGGCCGATGCCGAGGCGGTCCAGCACGTCCAGGGCGGCGTGTTCGAGACCGATCAGGCCGCCGGCGAGGTTGGCGGTGGCGGGCGCGGCTTCGTAGACGGCGACGTTGTCGAAGCCGGCGTCAAGTAGCAGGAGCGCGGCGACGGGGCCGGTGAGGGAGCCGCCGACCACGGCGATCCTCGGCTGGCGGCTTGTGCCCGGCGCGCCGGTGGCGGGGCGGACAGGGCAGGTGTGGGTCACGGGGGTTCCCTTCGAGCTGTGGGAACCCGGGAACGGCCTCATCGGCCGTGCCCGGGTGTGCGCGGGGTGCGCGGTGGCCGGGCGACGGCCAAGTGGCGGTGCGAGCAGGACAAGCGCGGGAGAAGCAGGGCCTCTCACCGCGACGGAGAAGTGGTGATCAGAGCGGGTCGGTGTCGCCGCTGCGGCGGCGGAGACGCCAGCGGTGGGGCTGGCTGGCGGCTGGTTCAGGCCTGTTCGAGGGCGGTGGTGGCGGCCTCGGCGATGTGGCCGATGGCCTGCACCGGGTCGGACACCAGCAGCGTGGTGGTGTCGGCGAAGGTGTGCCCGTCGAGGTCGGCGGGGCGCAGCCACAGCACCGGGCAACCCGCGCGGTGCAGGGTGGTGATGAGCCGCTGGGCGGGGTCGATGTCGGGCAGGTCGCCGTCGGAGACGACGGCGAGCATCCGCAACCTGCCGGGCTGGCGCAGCTGCAGCACCTCGTCGGCGAGTTTCACCGCGTCGGTGAACGCTGTGCTGCCGCCGTCGGCGGCAAGTTCCAGCACGTGGGTAGGGCGTTGCCGGGGTCCGACGAGCAGGGTGACGTCGCCGCCGAAGGCGATCGTGGCCGTGATGGCCTGATTACTGAGGGCAGCGTGGGCGAGGACCCACCCGGCCGAGGACATGGGCGCGGCGTAGGGGTGCATCGAGAAAGAGGCGTCGACGATGACGCCCAGGTGCAGGGTCGGCTTCGCCGGCGGAAGCTGGCGGCGGCGCTGCCACGGCGTGGCGGTGGGCATGGTGCCGGCGGCGATCTGCGCCTGGGCGGTGATCGCGTGGCGGGTGCGCAGCCGGCCCGGTGGGACCGTGCTGGGGCGGGCGGCGGGTTCGGGCTGGTGCGTGCGGGCACGGCGCAGCCTTGCGGCGAGGGTGCGGGCGGCGGCGCGTTCGGCGTCGGTGGGGTCGCGGCGGGTCCACGTCGTGGGTGCCGAGTGCCGGACGGTGATCTGCTGATCGCGGTACTGCGCCGGGCTCAGGCCGGCGGTGTGGGCGAGGTAGTCCGCGAGGGCCTGGGCGAGAATGCCGGCGAACACGCCTGCGTCCGCCACGGGCGGGTGCGGCTGCCGGTGTGGGTCGATGCCGAGGATGCGGCACCACCGCCACGCGAGGTCGACCATCTGCTCGGCATCGGTGTCCTCGGCCAGGTGCGCCTGTCGCCACACATCGCGTAGCTGCAGGAGCCGCTTGCGGCCGAGGACACCGGTGACGGCGGCGCGAACGCCCTTGATGTCCTTGGCGGTGATGATCCGGGCATCGACCCGGGCCAGGAGGAGCCCGGCGAGGTGCGCGGCGTGCCACGCGTCGTCGACAGGAGCGTCAGTGGGGTCGAGGAGGGTGGTGACGGTGTGGCGCAGCCACCGGCGGTCGCCGCGCCGTCTGCCGCGCTGCCGGTTCTCGGCGCGGGACTCCTCCAGAAGGTCTGCGACGTGGGCGACGACCGGTGGAGTGCCAGGCGGTGCGGTCCACTGGCTGTGGGCGGCGTGCGCGGCTTCGTGCACGAGCAGCCCATACGCGGTGGGAACCAGCTTCTTGTGGCCGGCGCGGCGGGGGTTGGCGACATCGGGGGCGCCGATGTGGGTGGCGTCGACCTCGATGCGGCGCGCGTCGGGGTAGAAGCAGGCCGGTGCGCCGCCGCCGGCGCCGGGGGCGACGGCGACGGTCAGGTCGGTGCGGCCGGTCAGGACCGGGACGTGCCGGGTCCAGGCGTCGCTCCATTCCCGCCAGTCCGGGTCGTACGCGGCGGGCGCGGCCGGGCCGTGCTGCAGGTGGCTGTGGGGATGAGGCATCAGTTCTCCTTCGGGGGTTATCGCTGCTTGCCGAGGGTCAGCGCGGTGATCTCGGTGCCGAAGTGCTGCCGCAGGGCGGCGGTGACCGCCTCCCGGTCCCCTTCCGGGGCGCGGCCGGCGAGGTTCGCCACCGCCGCGGGCAGGCCGAGGGTCTTGCGGACGCGGGCGAATCCGAGCAGCTCGCGCAGCTGCGGCGCCCACGACACCCGCCCCGCCGCCAGGTCCGCGTTAAGGGCGACGGCCGCCTGGACGGCGGGGGCGGGGACGCCGAGGTGGCGGGCGAGGTCCCAGTCGGTGGTGACCTCGATGTGCACGTCGAACCGCGACGCGAGGGCCTCGGTGAGGATGGCGCCGTGGACGCCGGGGTTGTGGCCGGCGATGACGTAGAACCCGTCGACGGCGTCGACGCGTTCGTTGCGGTAGCCGGGGATGGTGATCACGCGGCGGCCGTCCATGGCCGGGTAGAGCACGGCGAGGACCTTCGGCGCGATGAGGGTGGCGTCGTCGACCAGCAGCGCCCGCCCGTCGCGCATCGCGGTGACCAGGGGTCCGTAGACGAACTCGAACCCGCCGTCCGGGAGGGGGATGAAGTTGCCGAGGAAGTCCTCGACGACGGTGTCGCCGGTGCCGGCGACGGTGAGCAGGTCGGGGAACGCGGCCTCGACGAGGGCGGTCTTGCCGGTGCCGGGCGGGCCGTAGAGCAGCACCGGGATGCGCTTGTCGCGCAGCCGGCGCAGCACGTCCACGTCGGTGGCCCCGGCGAGCTTGCGCGGGAAGTACAGGTCGCCGTTGGGCCGGGTCACCGGCTGCCGCCGGGTGGACCGCCCGCCGTTGCCGGACGCGCGGGGGGCGGATGGTGGCATGGCGCCGGCTGCGTCGATGCCCGCCTGGGTGATCTGGAAGCGGTGCGGGCCGGTGTGGTGGGTGGCGTAGCCGGCGGCGGCCATCTTCCTCAACGCGTCGAACACCGCGCCGGTGGAGGGGGCGGAGATGGCGGTGGTGATCTCGCCGACCTTGAGCACCTGGTCGGGGTGGGCGGCGAGGTGGGCGGCGACCAGGCGGTAGAGGTAGCCGGGCCGTCGCCCGCCACCCGCTTCGGCGGGTTCGGTGCGGGTGGGCGGGGTTGCAGCGTCCATGCGGGGTCTCCTGTCGTCAGGGATGGGGCCCGCGCACCCGTCTCCGGGCACGCGGGCAGACGTGGTGCGGTGTCCGCGCGGCGGAGACGGCGGTGCCGGGCGCGGCCCTGTGGCAGGGGCGGCCAGCGACCTCCGTGAGGTTGGTGCAGCAAGCAAGGCCGGCAGGGGCTGCCGGTCGGGTGTCGCCGTCACCGGCCGGTGGGCGACGACAAGGAACGCACCCGACCCCGGATCGATCAAGTCGTTGCGGGGTTCGGCGCTATCGGCGGCGCAGGGTGATGTCGTAGCGGGGGCGGCGGGAGATATGCACGGTCAGGCCGAACACGCTCCCGTCGGACAGTTCCACCCACACACCGCGGTCGAGGGTCATGACTCCGGCGTCGCGGTAGACGCGGGCGGAGGTGATGGTGACCGGGGTGCCGTCGTCGTGAACGAGATGGGGTAGATCGGCGTCGTCGCAGAGCTGGTCCAGATCAGCGGTGGTGAGCAGGTGCGTCACGAGGACCTGCAGGATCTCCTCGTGGCCGTATCCGCCGAGGTCGGCGTCGCCGTTGTCGAGCATGGCAGTGGGGTCCTTTCGGAGTCGAGGGTTGGTGTCGGACGGGAGTTACACCTCGGGTGCGGGCCGGGCAGGCGGGTCGGGGATGTGCCCGGCGATGCGGTCGCAGTCGTAGGGGTGCACCGCGGTCCAGGTCCAGGCGCGGCCCATCACGACGTACCGGCCGTGCGCGTCGGGGGTAATCCGTTCGATGACATCCGGGTCGTCGTGCACCCGGGTCTCGTCGACGACGATGACGTCGCCGACGAAGCACAGGCGGGCCATCGATTCGTCAACCATCCGCTCCAGGCGCTCGCCGGTGATGCCGTCGGCGGCGAGGTGCTGCCGGTAGCGGTCGCGGGCGTCGGACTGGTCGACGACGATCGCCTCCGCCACCTCGCGGGTGCAGGTGAACACCGCCCACCCGTTCCAGGTGTCGACCAGGGTGCCGGCGAACCCGACCGGGATGCGCAGCTCCCCGTCCGGGTTGGGCGTCCACGCCCAGTCCCCGCCGAACACACCCGGCCCGCCCAGGCGCACCTGATCGGGGTGCACGTGGCTGAGGTCCCGGTCGTCGCCGTCGGGGTGCAGGATCATTCGGCACTGCCGGGCCGCCTCGGCTTGCGCGGCGTCGTCGTACCCGTCGCACCACGCCCACCGCGACTGGTCACACTGCCGCGCGGTCAGCTCCTCCCACCTTGGGGCATCGGGCGGGGCATGCTCGGCGTACCGGTCGGAGTCCTCGGCCAGGACGTACCGGTCGGCGGCGGGGAGCCCGTCGAGGACCGGCGGGTCGACCTCCTCGACGCCGGCCAAGACCTGCCGCGCCATCGCAGCGACGTCGCCGGCGGCTCGGCCGCCGAGGACGTGCTGCGCCCACCACCGTGCCGCCTCCTGCCCAGCGGTGGCGCCAGCGGAGCGCAGGGCGTCGAGCACCCGCTCCCAGTCAGTGGCGCCGATCGGGGCGGGGATACGGCGGACGCGGTCACCGGCGTCGAAGAGCATCGCCAGTTGGGAACCGCTGTCCCAGTCGATGTGGAGGATGCGCTGATCGCGGTCGTAGCGGCGCACCGTGCCCTCGTCGCCAGGGCGCAGGAGGGTGTGCGGGTCGGCGGTGTGTTCCAGGGCGACGCGGTCGCCGGGCTGGTAGGTCACCGGCTGGTCCCTTCGTTCGGGGTGGGCAGCAGCCACCACGACCAGTCGGGCACGTCGACGTCGGGCAGCAGGCCGTCGGCGTCGCGGCGCAGCCGGTGCGGCCCCCGCCCGTGCGGCCAGACCAGGTCGAACTCGGTCCTCACCTGCCGCAGCCACGGCTCACGCCGCCCGGCCTCCCCCGGCGTGGGGGCGGTGGCGGCGCAGACCGCATGGGCGGTGGCGTGCAGGACCGTCGCCACGTTGGGGTGGGCCGCGAGGCAGATCCGGGCGTCCAGGCCGGCGCGTGCAACCGGCAGCCACACGGCGTCCCACGCCACGTGGTGGAGCCTGCCCCAGTCGTGGCGCAGCAGCGTGTCGGCCAGGGCGAGGGTGTGCCGTTCGAAGGTGCGCTGCCAGATGCGCCGCAGCAGCCGCGCCATTTGCTCTGGGTCGCCGCTGTTGCGCAGCATCCGGGCGGCATAGGTGCCGCCGGAAGCGGTGGGGCCGATCAGGGTGGAACAGCTCATGGTGCAACCTCCATCAAGGTGTGTGCGGTCCGCCGGCCGGTCGTGGCCGGGCGGGGAGTGTGCTTCTGTGGCGGGATTTGCACCAGTTCTCGGCACCCCGGGTGGCTGACGCCGTCCTTGGTCAGCTGCGCTGCGAGCACCACCGGGCGGGAGCGTCGCGGGCACCCCGGTTGCGGGGTGTGCTGCAGCGCCCGTCATGACGTGGTCCCGAACCGGTACGGGGTCATCGGGTAGTCGCCGAAGTAGGGGTACGGGATCAAGCGGTGGTGGGTGCCGCCGTCGCCGGACTGCTCGTAGCCGTAGTAGCGGGTCATCGACGAATCCGTCCACCGCTCGAACAGCACCACGTGGCCTTGAAGATTCGGTGCCGTGTTGATCAGCAGGTCGCCCGGTCGCAAATCAGCTTTCGTGATGGCCGTTGAACGTGCCGCCAGGCCCGCGGTGTTCAAGCCGGGCCCGCCCAAGCCGAACGCCATCGACACGTAGCCCGAGCAGTCCCTGCGGAAGCCGCGGAACCACGTTCCCGGGTCGCCGCTGGACAGGTACGGCACCGGTCCACCCGACCAGGCCGTCAACCACGACCGTGCCCGTGCCAACACCGCTGCGACACCGACGCAGCCGCCGCCGGCGGCGGCTGCGCGGTCCGCGCACACGCTCACGCACGGGTCGAGATTCACCGCGATAGCTGTGGGATTCTGCGCGGCGACGATGCGGACCAGGGCGCTCGCGTCGTCCTCCCACTGCGCGTAGGCGTCAGGGAAGGCGGAGCGCTGCACCGCCTGCGCGGCATCGGTCAGCGCCATGGCCTGCCAGCCATCGACGGCCAGCAGCGACTGGTAGAACCTGTCGGCGGCGTAGCGGGGGTTCTGCAGCTGCGCGGGCGTGCCCCAGCCTTGGGAGGGGCGCTGCTGGAACAGCCCGACGGAGTCGCGGTCCCCGCCGGACAGGTTGCGCAGCGTCGACTCCTGCATCCCGGTGGCCAAAGCGATGACCCAACCCCGAGGCGGGACCCGCAGCTCGGCGCCGACGGCGACGATCACGGCGGCGTTGGCCATCTGTTCACTGCTCCAGCCACCCGCGCCGCCGGCAGCCGGGGACGCGGTGACCGCGGCAAGCGGCGGCTCCCAGCTGGGGCCGACCGCGCCGAGACAGGCAGCCGAGGCGGTGCCGCCACCGGTGAACAGGGCACCGATCCCGCCGGCGCACAGCACCAGCACGGCAATCACCCCGGCGCTGATCGCCGCGAGGGCGCGGGCGCTCACCGCGACGCTCCCACCGCCGGTCGCGGACCACAGCGCTGCGGTGGGCGGCGGTCCGCGGTGGGCGGGGGCAGGCAGCCGGTGAGCTGGTAACGGGAGACGCGGCTGCCGTCGCCAGTGTGCACGGCGATCGTGGCGGTGTCCGCCTCGATGAGGTAGATCCACTCGGCGTCGAGGTGCCCGGCGTGGCACAGCGGGAACACGGTCACCGGTTCCGGCGCGTCCACCGTGCCGCCGGTGGTGGAGGCCAGCCTCATGCCGACGCCCGGCACCGGCTGCTGCCCGGCGAACCCGGAGCCGGCGGCGGCGGTGACCTCCGGGTCGAGGTACTCCCAGTCGCAGGCGAGGATCGCGGTGATCAGCGCTCGCGTGTCGTAGTGGGCGTGGCCGGCCCAGATCGCGGCCAGGGTGGGCAGGACGACGCCCGGGTGGCCGTCGAAGAGCACGAAACGGGCGTGCACGAGGTGCGGACTGTCGGGGTCGGTGGCGCCGATGTAGCTGTGGGTGCTCACGGGACAGGCTCCTTCAGCGAGAGGCGATGATTCGGACCCGCGCGTGCGTGTACGCAGGCGCGAGCTGACGGCGGGACGCCCCGCGCGGGGCGGATCACGCGCGATTGGCGCGTGGCCGGGGGCTGCGGATGGCGACGCGCGTGCAGCTGTGGCAATGCCGCCCCATTCGGCGCTTGCCGCGCCTGTGCTCGGGGGGTGGAAGCTCGTGGGTCCGGCTGCCGCGGCTGCTCGTCACGGCTGTTCGTGCGCGGGGTGGGGCGGCCAAGGGGCGGGCTTGGCGCGCCAGCCGAAGATCGGGTCGGTGGTCTCGACCGACCCGCAGCGGGTGCAGCGGGTGTAGGTGTCCTCGCCGTACCCGGCCATGGACGGCACCTCGTCGAAGGCGATCTCGTCGACCGCCCCGCAGATCCGGCAGCGGATGGACGCGCCGTCGGGCCCGCACACGCCGAAGATCGGCTCGTCAGGGTCGGCGTGTGGCGGCACCTGCGGGCCGGATGCCATGCCTGCGTGCATGCTCGTGTGGATGTAGCGGGCGGTGGCGGCCAGCAGCGCGGCCAGCCCAGGGTGGGTGGCGGGGATGTCGCCCGGGTCGGGGGTGTCGTCGCCGCGCAGGAGCGGGTGGTCCTCGCCGCGCAGGCGGGTGAACTGGTAGACGCGTCCGTCGATGTCGACGGCGTCGACGCGGCGGGCCTGCCGGAGCCGGCCGTCGGTGTCGAGGATGTCGTCGTAGCAGGTCGCCCAGGCCAGCAGCCGAGCGTCGGGCGCGGTGGCCCGGATCAGCCGGATGATGGTGTGCAGGGTGGCCTGGTAGGGCGTGGGCGCATCCGGGTTGTCGAGGCCGGCGGCGAGGCGGTGCAGCAGCGCGGGCAGCCCGGCGGGATCGGTGAGCAGGTCGTCGCGGTGCAGCGGGAACTCCAGGCTGCGCATCTCGCGCATCGGCGCCGGCCCGGCGGTGTCCAGGGGCCGGTCGTGGATGAGCAGCAGCGTCGCGGGCTGGCCCCAGCCCAGCATTTCGGCGTCGGCGTCGGCGGCCAGGAGGCAACCGGTGAGGGTGTGGACGGCGTTGAAGGACAACACAGGGGTCTCCTTTGGCAGGGTGGGAAAGGGGAAGGACCCCGCAGCCAGCGGCTGCGGGGTCCTTCTGTGTGCGAGGAGTCGTGGAGGCGGGTCAGCGGTGGTGGCGGTCGCGGCTGCGGCGCGGGGCGGGCGCGCTGTGGGGGCGGTAGTCGCACACGCCGATGCCGGAGCGCTTCGCGTAGTACATGGCGGCGTCGGCCTCGGCGAGCAGTTGCCGGGGGCTGGCGTGCGGGTCGTGGGTGTGGGTGTAGCCGACCGAGGCGGCCACGCGGACGTCGCCGTTGATCACGCGGATCGGGGCGGCGCCGATGACCTGCCACGCGGCGTGGGCCGCGGCCGCGGTGTCGTCAGGGTCGCCGGACACGAGCAGGGTGAACTCGTCGCCGGAGAGCCGGGCCGCGACCTGGATGGGGGTGGGCAGGCTGGCCAGGAGCCGGCCGACCTGGTCGAGCAGGACGTTGCCGCTGTCGTGGCCCAGGGTGTCGTTGACGGTCTTGAACCGGTCGAGGTCGAGCAGCACCACCCCGACCGGCGCGTTGTCGGCGAGGGCGGCGCGCAGGCGGGTGAGGAACAGCCGCCGGTTGGGCAGGCCGGTGATCTCGTCGTGGGTGGCCTCGTAGCGGGCCACGTGCAGGGCTTGCTGCTGCCGCCAGAGCAGCGCTCCGGCGAGGGCGAGGCCGGCGAGGATCCCGCCGACGGCGATAGCGATCGTGTGCAGGATGGGAGACACTCGGGAACGCTCCTTGGATAGAAGGAGCACCGGGGGTGGGCGTGAGGCGCTAACTTCGACGCCCATCCCCGGGCTACCTGACGGACGGGCTACTGGCCGCCGGTGGCGGGGGCGAGTTGGAAGGTGGCCGGGCGGTCCACGGCCTGCACCGCCTTGCCGGTCGCGACGAGCTTGATCGCGGCGTTGGCGACCGCCCCGGGACTGGCCTTGGCCGCGCCGGTGCCGGCGTTCGCGGCGTCGATGAGCTTGCACAGCTCACCGGTCTTGTAGGCCCGGTCGGGGTGGGCTTCCAGGAGGTCCAGGACCGCCCCGCGCAGCGACCCGCCGACCCGGCGCGCCGTGGCCGGGGGGCTGCCGTCCGGCGGTGCGTCCGCCGTCTCGGCGTCGGGTCGCCCATCCGCAGGCGTCGGCTCCCCTGGCGCGTCCTGGTCCTGGTCTGCGTCGGCGGCGGGGATGGAGGTGGCAACCGCTGCCGTGTCTACTTTGCTGTTCGGCTCGATGGGCTCGGCCGGCTCAGGGGCGGCCAGTACGTGCGGATCGGGATGCGGCTGCGGGGACGGGCTGCCGCCGGCCGGTTGTGGGGTGTCGGCTGCGGTGGCGGGCGGGGACGCGTCGTCGGTCGTGCTCTGGTCCTCGGTGGCCGCAACGTCGGCGGTCGGCTCGGGCACCTCGGCCGCCGTGGGTTGCGGGATGTTGGTGGTGGCGGTGGCGGCGCGGCCGGCGTCGGTGAGCCGCCACAGGCTGCGGCCGTCGCCGGTGCGGAATCGCTCGGCCTGCCCGGATCCTTCCCAGGCGCGCAGCTTCGGGGTGGTGGTGGAGTAGCCGAGTCCGGCGTGCTCGGCGACCGCGGCGGCGGTGGCCTCGCCGAGTTCCGCCAGCGCCCCGAGGACCTTGAACGCGCCGTGCGCGGGCACGGGTTCCTCGTGCGTGTCGGTCATGCTGGTGTCCTTCCGTCGTAGGGATTGGTGCGGATCGAAGTCCATGCACTGATCCACCCTTCGACAGCGGCGGTGATCAAGTGCACGGACCGCATCTCGGGACGGGCAAGGGACGCCGTCCCTACCGCGTCGGAAAATCCCCTGTGGGTCAGAGGCGGCCTGCGTATTGGCAGGTCCGCACCCTGGGGTCGGGCCCTTTGTTTCTGCTGCGCCCGGTTGCCGCCTTGCCGTCGCCGGCTGGGGTGCGGCTAGAACGGGGGCTCGGCGTCGGCAGGAGGCGTCTGCCGGGGCGGCCGGGGCGGCCGGCGGGAAGCGCCGATCTCGCGGGCGCGCGCGGCGAGGGCGGTCAGGCCCAGCCGCTGGGGGAAGAGGGAAAGGGCGGCCTGTTGCTGGCCGGGCTCGGGTGCACGCCCCAGCCCAGGGCGCCCGGCGGCCCACGGCGCCCTCCACAGGTGAGTGGAGCTGCCGTGGGGTGGGTCAGACAGGCCACTGCTGGCGGGCGCCCGCTCGCGTAGCGGCAGCCGGTGAGCGGTCGGAGGCGGTGTCGGCGCGCGGGGGGCCCCATACCGGATCGGCCGGCGCGTCCGGTTGGAGTGCCGCGTTGCGGCCCCCGGTGGTCGGCTGCGTCGATCAGGCGCGCGCCGTGGTGAGCAGGCGGCGCAGGCAGGCCGGGATGACGGTGGCCCGCACCCGTGCCGGCGGGTCGTCCAGCACGAGCGTCGTGGTGGTGTCGACGCCCCGGTACCGCAGGATCTGGTAGTGGCGACCGTCGATGTCGCAGGCGGTGAGCGCCCGCACCGGGATTCCCTCGTCGTCGGCGGGCAGTCCGTGGACGGCGGCATCGCGACGGCCGGCGTCGCTGGTATCCAAGCCCTCGCCGAGGAAGGCCATCCCGAGCAGCCGCCGCTGCCCCGTGTGCGCCCACTGGGTTAGCAGCGGCGCCGCGTCGGGGGCGGTGAGGTGGGTGGTGAGGGTCTTCAGGCCGACCCAGTAGGGCAGTCGCATGCCGGGGACGGTCTGCGCGTGCAGCCACCAGAACGCCGGATCGACGCTGAGTGCGTCGATGTCGATGCGGGGCTGGTGGCGGTGGGTGGTGGCGTCGAACAGGCCGAGCAGGGCCGGCAGGGCGTCCCAGCCTCGGGTGTCGGCGTCGTGTTCGACGGCGGTGAGCGCCGCGCGGATGGCGGCGGCGCGGTGTCGTGACCTCATCAGGTGGATGCCTCCTACTGCGTGAGGGGTGCGCATGGCGGGGCCTGCGCGTGTCTGGGCGTGGACGCGCACCGGCCGGGCGGCGCGCCTGGTTGTCCCCCGGGGTACAGGGATCAGGGCGCGCCGTCCGGGCGGCTTGTTGTGCGGTTAGAGGGCGACCGCGAGCAGCCGCTGGTCCGGCTCGACGGTGTCGAGGTAGCGCAGGGCCTGCTCCAGGTAGGTCACTCGGTGGGCGAGGGCGTCACTGGCCGGGGCCAGCTTGCGGCCGTCGGCGGTGAGCAGAGCGTCACCGGCGATGGCGCTGGTGGCGTGGTAGTGCTGGTAGGCCATCTGGCCTGCCTGGTACATCTCCAGCTCGCCCGGGTTGGGCTGGCCGGTGCCGGGCGTCGCCGCGGCGTGCATCCGCATCGCGTTGACGCGCGGCTGCGCGTGGAAGTCCGCCGAGGCGGCCTCGAACGGGTACTTCTGCGGGTCGGTGAGGTGGCGGCTCTCGAACACGGGCCACGGGGTGGCCGGGCGGGTGCCGTGCACGACCTGCTGCCAGATCTGGTAGCGGATCCCGGCGCCGACGCCAGCGGCGTGGCGCATGCCCTGCAGGTCCAGCAGCCTGACCGGTCCGCCCGCGCACGGCGCGGGGCGGCCCTTGCGCAGGCCTATCATCTGCTGGCGCTGCCACAGCCGCAGCTGCGGAACAGCCCAGAACAGGGGCGTGAGGGTGCCGGCGACCCCGAACTGCGTGTGCAGCTGGTGCGCGGTGAACGCCTCGGCGGGCAGCTCGTCGGGCAGGCAGACGATCATCGTGGCGATGGTCGGCGCCGGCGTGACGGTCCTCGGTACGACGGTGGTGGCCTGGGCAGGGGCCGGTCGGCGCGCGGGCGCCTTGGTGGCCTGCACGGGGGCGGGTCGGGTGGGAATGGCGGGCACGCGGCTGCCGTGACGGGTCAGCGGGGTGCCGTTGAGAGCGGACATGCGCAGGTCCTCCTTGTCGAGTGCGTGTAGGCAGGCGGGATTGACCGGCCCACCGGGTGCATGGGTCGGGTCAGGGCGGAAGGGAAGAAGCGGTGCGGTGGTGCGGGTGGTTGGTGCGACCTCGAGGGCCGTCGCGCGGAGCGCGTGCCGACCGGCCGGAGCGGGTGGGCGTCGCGTACCGCTGGGTGCGGCGGGGTGTCCCTGAGGTGGAACCGAACCGGGGTGGAGCGATATGTGGGGTGTGGTGTTGCCGAAACGGTAGCGACGCTGTCTGTCACCGCCTGCCGCGCGCGTCGTGGGCGCAAACCCGCCGCTGAGCAGCACTGTCAGACGCTTTCGCCCTCAGCGCGGGCTGGTGAGGCGGACCGCCTGTCAGAACCGGTAGGTCTGACAGGCGACCTGGTCGCCTGTCAGAAGGCGGGGCGCTCACCGGGCCGGGCGCTGGGGCGGCGGGGCCGTGACCTGCGCTGTCAGACAGCGATGGCGGCTGGCAGGCCCGTTGGGGTTAGTCGCTTACGTCGGGGTGGGTGAAGCGGTGCGGGTTGGTGGCGGGATTGTCGGGTCCGTGGTCGCTGGGCAGCTCGTGCAGCCAGCGGCGCAGGCCCGGGTCGGTGGTCAGCGTCCAGGCCGGGCCGGCGGGGTGCTCGTCGTGGACGCCGGTGGCCACCGGCATGGCGGTGGGCACGCCTACCAGGGCGCGCAGGAGGTTCGCCTCCCGGCGGCGGCTGCGCACCCGCAGCAGGACGGGGTAGCGGGGGCCGAACTCGGCGAGGCGTTCGTAGGCGCGCAGCTTGCGCAGCACCCTGCCCAGGTTCTCGGTGTTGTTGTCGTGTTCGAGGAAGAACCCGACGCTGCGCTCGCCGACGGTCCAGACGCCGTGGGCATCGGGGCGGATGTCGGCGGCGGCGTAGGCGGCGGTGGCGTGCTGCTCGGACCACCACCGCGCCAGCTGCGCGTTCGGGTCGGTGCGGGTGTAGGCGTGCAGGTCGACGAAGAGCTGGTTGACGCCGAGCAGGTGGCGCAGCTTGTGGCTGCCGACGATGCGTTCGGTGCGCTCGATGCTGCTGCGCGGCGCCCGCGCCGACGGCCGGTCCGGGTCGGTGTAGGCGGTCGGGTGCAGCACGGCGCCGAGAGGGCCGAGGGCGTAGAGGTACTGACCGGTGCCGGTGGTGATGTCCACGAAGCGGCTGACCGCGCCGATGGAGTGCAGCGCCGCGAGGCGCAACAGGGCCGCCCGCCGGGACGGGAACAGCGCCTGGGCAATTTGGTCGGTGGACAGCAGGTAGTGCTCAGAGAGCCAGCCGAGCATCTGACGGTCGCGCAGGGTCAGACGACGCAGGAGTTGCAGGCGGCCCTGGCGGGACGGGCGGCTCGACGACGCGGAGCGGCCGGGCGAGGAAGGCTCGGAGGAGTGGGGGTGAGGGGGGTCAGGACACTGCGGGTCGGGTTCGGCGGACATGCGGGTTCCCTTCAGGGAGGAAGGAGGATCCCCTCTGTGGGAGGGGTGTCTGGAATTGGTGGAGGCCGTGGCCGTGGCTGGTCACGGCGGGTGTGCAGCACTGACAGGCCCACCCGAGCCGTTCTGTCAGCGGCACAGAGTTGACGGTGGTGAAGGGGTGGTGATGCGCTGACCGAAGGGGCATCCCGGCCTCGATCCGGCCGTCTTGACAGACACCGAAGCGCTGATCCCGCAGGGCTTTTGAGCCCGGTCAGGAGACGCCTCTGCCGCCCTTGGCCCTTGCGCCTTTGTCGTCGCGGGGCTGGGACCACCGGTCGACGAGAGCGTCGATGGCGCTGGTGTTCTGCGCCTCGACGGTCCGTGCGACGGTCTCCCGGATCGCGGTGGCCTCACCCACGACCGGCTGCGGCGGACGGGTGCGCAGCGTGAACGCCGGTGTCTGCCGGCCGTCGACGACGAGGCGGGTCGCGGCGGTGTAGGCGTCGAGATGGGTCAGGTCGTGCTCGTCCAGCTCGGGCAGCGTGTGCCTTGCGAGGACGCGGGCGTCCTCGGGCGCGCACGAGAAGTAGATCTTGTTGCGGGCGTTCGCAGACGCCGCGGCGAGGAGGTCCTTGGGGAACTGCGCGAGGTCCTGATGCGACAAAACCAGCGACAGCCGGTACTTGCGGGCTTCGGCGAGCATCGTGTCCAGGCTGTTGGCGAGGGTGAGGAAGTTCTGCGCCTCGTCGATGATCAGCGTGGCGTCCCGGCGCTTGTCGGGGGCGATCTTCGCGCGGGCGGTGGCGGCCTGCCACACCTGCGCCAAGATCAGGGAGCCGAGGAGCTTGCTGGTGTCCTCCCCGAGCTGGCCCTTCGGGATCCGGACGAGCAGGGCGCCACCGTCGAGGACCTTGCCCATGTCGAAGCTGGATTTCGGGTAGCGCATGGTGCGCTTGACGAAGTCGCGGAGCAGGAACGCCCGAAGCCTTGCCAGGACGGGGCCGATGACCTGCGAGCGCAGAGCGGGGTTGAGCTCGTCGTACCACTGCCAGAAGCCACTGAGGCCGGCCGGATCGTCGAGGTCGACGGTCATCGCCGACCGGAACTGGGCGCTGTTGAGCAGCGGCGGGATGTGCTGCAGGGTGACGTTGGCGTGCCGGAGCAGGGTCAGGCACGCCACCCGCATGACGTCGTCCATCCGGGGTCCCCACGCCTTGGCGAAGATGTTCCCGAAGATCGACACGAGGTTGTCCACGACCAGGTCGGGGTCGTCGCCGGACAGCGGGTTGATCGTCGGCGGGTTGGGCTGGTCGGGGTCGAACAGCACCACCCGGTCCGCGACCGATGCGGGGAGCCGGTCGAGGATGTCCAGGACCATGTCACCGTGCGGGTCGATGACGACGGTGCCGCGGCCGGCTTTGATGTCGTCGACGGCCATGTTCACCAACAGCGTCGTCTTCCCGCTGCCGGTGGATCCGACGACATGCAGGTGGTAGCGGGCGTCCGGGACGGCCAAGGCGACGCCGTGGCCGCCGACCTGCGCGTCGCCGATCATCTTCGTGCCGCGCCCGCCGGTAGGCACGGCGACCGGGGTGGGCATGGACTTCGCCCGCGCCCGGTCCAGGCCCGGCACGGCCAGGTCTCGGGGCAGGGCGGCGAGGGCGGCCAGTTCGGGGGTGGAGGTGAGGAACCCGGCGCCGAGGCGCCGCTGGGCGAGGACTGCGGCGGGGTGGGGCATGCGAGTGCGGTGGGTGAGGCGGTTGCGGCCGGAGTACACCGCGAAGGAGGAGGCGACCGTGTCGGCGATGCCCCGCAGCCGGGGCCGCTGGTCGGTGCTCGCGCGCCGGCTGTCCTTGCCGACGGCGTAGCGCACGGCGGTCTCCCACAGCGGGTGGGCGGTCTTGTCGAGGATGGCCCGCACGTCGCGTTCCACTCCTGGGTCCCGCCGCTGGCTTGCGGCAGGGCTGGACCGGGGGCGGGTGGAGGATCCGGTCTGGAAGACCTCGATGAGCCAGAGCAGGGGTGCGGCCGGGTTGATGGTGGGGATGGCGGTCTTGCCGTCGCGCAGCCGGGCGGCGGCTCGTCGTGCGCGCAGGGCGCGGCGGGGTGCGGCGGGGCGGGCCAGGATCTGCACGCCCGCGTACTCGTCGGCCTTGAGTTGGGAGCCGGCGGACATCAGCGCCCGCAGCGGGTCGTTGTCGTGGTCGGTTTGCAGCGGCAGCCATTCGGCGGCGGTGGGCAGCAGGTGCCCACCGACCGCCGCCGGCACGTCGACGGGCATCGGTGGTGGGGTCGTGTCGTCGGTGGTGCAGGCGGCCCCCGGCCATGCGGCACGGACGGCAGCCTCGACGGCACCGGGCGGCACGGTGCCGGGCACCCACACGGAGATGAGCAGCCGCCGCCCGGTCCAGGTGTACTGCCACACCACGTGGGGGCTGCCGTAGAGCCACCGTCTGCGTCGGGATGGGGTGAGGGTGCCGGTGAGGTTGGCCCACAACGCTGCCGCGCTGTGTGGGTCGACCTCTGGTGGCGGGGCGATCGTGACGAGGCGGGCGCCGTCGGCGTGCCGGCGGTGCCGCCACAGGGCGAGCAGGTTGCGCCCGGCGACGACGGCGGCCAGAACGGCGGCGGCCACGGCAAGCAGCCACGGCCGCTGTCCGGCCCAGGCGGCGGCGTCGAGGAGCCAGCGGGTCGGCCCGGTAGGGGGCACGACAAAGCCGGCGCCCGGCCCTGATGGGCTAGGCGCCGGCGTGGGCGGGAGGACAGCCGTGATAGCGGAGGCGGACGGGGTCACAAGTCGTCTCCCTCGTCCAGGTCGGCCAGTTCGCTCGGGCGTGTTGCCGGAACTACCAAGAGTTGATCGCGGCCGATGCTCTTGGTGAGGTGCGTAGTCGCTGGCCAGACCTTCGATCTCGTCTTGCTTGCTGGCTGCACGGGCGCTTGACCGAAGGTCAGGAATTCTGACCTGTCACCTTTTTTCATGACTTCCTACCAATCTCTCGGATCGTTAAAGGGGTGTGGTGCTGGCTGTCGTGCGCTCGTTGGGTTCGCCGCGTCAGCTCGGGTCGGCTGAGGATGAGGCGGATTACGAGCAGGAGTTGGTGGACCAGTACCTGCTGGCGTGCGTGGGCGCGGGGATCTGTGACAGCACCGTCATCGGCGATCGGTCGGCGTTGTTCGAGTTCATCCGCTACCTGGGCCGGCCGGTCTGGACCGCGAAGCCAGCTGACGCGGACCGGTTCCTCGCCTCGCAACGCCGGGCAGGCCGTGCGGCCCTGACCGTGCAGAAGAAGGACCGCATCCTCGACGAAGCCCACGCCACCAGCGGTGACCTACGGATGCTCTGCGAACTGTTCGGCCTGTCCGCCGCCGGGGCTATGCGCTACATCGAGACCGTCAACAGCCCCGACCCGGCGGCACCTACCGGATCTGACCTCGGCACCCGCTGCCTGGGGGTGTTGGTGTACACGTCCTGAGCTGACGTATAAAGATCCGCAGGTTGACGGAGGCAACGTCGGCTGCCTTTGGGGCTGTCATCACCGGGGCGCCCGCGTCGTCCGGTCACGTCCTGTCACCGTAGGACGGACGGATGCGCGCGGGTCGCGGCAAATCCGTGCACCGGATCTTCGGGGCAGAGACGGGCTGCGTTGAGCTCTGGCGTACCGCGTAGCCGCATTCGAAGGGCTCGTGATCATCTGCTTCTGTCGCGCTTGTGACCGAGAAGGTGTGCGAGTTGTTCGGTCGCGGACGCCCCTTCTGGGCTACTGGCGGGGGCGTCGTACATGACGCCGCGTAATCGGTCCGGAATGATGCCGGCGGCGTAACTGAGGCAGCTCTCGGCTACGCCGTCGGGGGCGTCGCTCGGTTGCCCGGTGGCCACGGCCAAATCCCACCCATGCGTGACGGTTTCGACCGTGAAACCTCGTACGGCGTCCAACGCGGTACACGGTCCCCAGGGCGCCTTGACCTGGTCGGCTGCGGCCAGCGGTGCCCAGGCTCGGCGGAGGGAACGTGTCAGGGCAACATACGTCGGGGCCACCTCGCCGTCCGGCACCTCCGTGATGACGTGGGGGATGTCGTGCATCGGACGGCCTTGGGCGGTGGCGAGTCCGCGGCGCGCGGTGCCGATGAGGTGCCCGAGCAGGGTCCGTACGTCGAAGTTTTCGCAGGGCGTACGAGCATCGAGCTGACGGGGAGGGGTTGCTGTCATCAGCAGAGCCACCCAGCCGAGAGAATCGAAGTAGTCGTGTCGTTGCCCGGCGAAGGTCACGCCACGACGATAGGGCAGATCATCGATTCATGTTCTCCCGGAACGCCGCGGGCGGGGAAGCCGAACGGCGGCGCCAACGCTGGCTGACTTGTTACGAACCGTGACGGGTACGCCGACGGCCGGCGCGCACGGACGGCGGCAGATGCGGATGCCGGCAGCGGAGGCCTGCGCTGGCTCCCGTCACACTGGGCCCGCACTCTGGCACCTCGGACGATCAGGTGGCTGGGCAAGGCGAACGGCTATTTCCATGTGCGACGGGCACCCCAACCTGCGTAGGAAAGGAGGCATGGCCAACGAGGTGACCGTTCCGCTGCTGCCCTGCGCCTCCATCGACGACATGGTCAATTTCTACGAGGTTCTCGGTTTCCGTACGACTTACCGGCAGCGCAAGCCCAACCCGTACGTGGCATTGCAGCGTGAAGACCTGCATCTTCACTTCTTCGAGATCGCCGGCTTCGACCCGGAGCAGTCCTACGGCTCCTGCCTAGTCCTCACCTCGGACATCGAAGGACTGCACCGGGCGTTCGCCGTAGGCATGCGCGCCACGTACGGGAAAGTTCTGGTGTCCGGAACGCCGCGCATGACCCGGCCTCGAGCGCGGAAGAACTCTGACGGGGTGAGCGGGTTCAGCGTCATCGACCCCGGCGGCAACTGGATCCGCGTCGTCCACCAGGCCGCCGCCCCTGAACCCACGCCAGCGGGGCGCCTGGCCAAGGCTCTGGCCAACGCTGTCGTGCAGGCCGATTCCCGGGGCGATGTCCGGCAGGCCGTCCGGATCCTCGACAGCGCACTGGCCCGCCCCCAGGCCGGGGACGATCCGGTCGCACAGTTAGAGGTCCTCGTGTACCGCGCCGAACTCGCGATGGTGCTGCACGACCCTGATACCGCAACCGAGATGCTGGCCCGTGTCGAACGCGTCGTGCTGAACGCGGATGAATCAGAACGGGCGGCCTCTGCGTTCCAGAACGCCGCCGAACTCGCAGCGGCGCACAGGTGATTCGGCAACGCAGGCGAGTTTCCCTATCTCGGCGCGACCGAGGCGCTCGGCCCTACGACGCCTCGTCACGCTTCGTGACGCCCGGTCGGCGGCATGAGCGTGCACCGCCGGATAAGTCGTCGCCGAGTAGGCGGTGCCGCCAGACAATGCTGAGGTGGATGTTCCTGAGCTGCTAGATCGAGCGGTCACGATGGTGCCGGCCAACGCCACCAACGAGGCCGGAGCGACAGCCGCCGACGTGGCGGAGTATCTCAAACACAACGAGTGGGACGTCGCCCTTGATCTCCTCGCCGACCTCGATGACTGGCCTGCCGGTGCGGAGTGGTGGGACCTGCTGATTGAGGCTGCGGAGCTGATGTGGCTCGCCGACACGGCCACATGGTGCCGATGGCGGCGATGGGAGAGCATCCACGGAATCATCCGCGCCCAGCTGACGCTCGTGCCGGTCGCTGATGGAGGCCGACGAATCCCCATACCTGGTAAGGGCGTGTTGCGGCCGGTGTGGCACATCGGCCAGCACATGCCCGAGGGGCACCCCAACCTTCGTGTCGCGCGAATCTGGGTCGAGTACGCCCCGGAACTGGCACCCGGAGCGACCGGACCGATCCGTCTGGCACCCCTGAGCCCCGACGCGTGGCGTAATCTCCGACCGGACCAGACGATCACCATGCACGAAGGTCTGTCCATACAAGGAACTGCCATCATCGCCGAGATCTCGACACCGCGCTCATAGGGCGGCGGTTGGCGGTCGCCGCACGACGCTCGGCGTTGCCGACTGACACTCACTCGGAAGCCCCGGCGTCGCCGGTCACGCACGGCCACGAGCGGATGGCGGCCTTGAGCGGAAGTTAGATAAGGAGACCGGCTCGGATGGAGCGGCATAGCTGCTCAAGCAGTGGGGCGGGTCGCCCAGTCGAGCACGTCTTCGGGTGAGGCATCGCAGCCGAGGTCGGCTTGCCGCACTGCGGTGACCTGGTAAATCCTCCACTCGCCGCCAGCGGCCCTGAGGACATGTCCCGTGAAGGGACACTCGCGGGAAACAAGCATGGCGATCCCTGGGGCCACCGACGCGGGGGTAAGTTCCTGCGGTTGCACGGTTCGACGGAAGATGCGGGTGGCGGCCACTGGGCAGATGGCGTTCACCAGGATCCCGTGTGACCGGCCTTCGCCGGCGAGGGCGTTCATAAGACCGAACTGTGACGCCTTGCTGACGCTATATGCGGCGACGTCAGCGCCGTCGATGGTCCGTAATCCGTAGTCCGATGTGGTCAGCACGATTCTGCCGTAGCGCTGGGTCCGCATCAGCGGCCACACCGCCCAGCAGAGCCACCATGCCGCGCCGGCGTTGATCGCCATGGTCGTGTCGTACTCGTCCGCAGTCGCTTCGCTGATGCCGTGGTAACGAACGATGCCCGCACTGTGGACCAGTGCGTCGATGCGTCCGTGCTTGGTCAGGACCTCAGCGATCAGTTCCTCGCAGCCGCGGCGCGTCGCGAGGTTCTGCACGTGCACGGAGGCGCGCCCCCCGGCGTCGGTTATCTCACCGGCCACAGCATGGGCGGGAGCCGGATCATTGCCGCTGCCGTCGCGGTCAACTCCTGCATCGTGCACGGCAACGTGCGCGCCTCTGGCCGCCAGCAACCGAGCGTAAGACTCGCCCAGGCCACGTCCCGCTCCGGTAACGACGACCACTTGTCCTGCAAGGTCAATCACGCACCCAGCATGCCAGGACCACCAAGCGCCCGGATGCCCCGACGATCGGAACGAGACAGCATCCGCTCATCGGCACGTCCGGACGCCGACGACCGGCGCCGACATCACCGTCGGTGACGAGCGCTTCGCGGCAATAGAGTAAGGGCGCTCAGCTTACTCGCCCGCCTCTACAGCGGGAACCGCTGCGTTTCGCCCCTCCGTCCGATCGTCAGCGGGTGCGGACCACTCGACGGTGACAGCGAAGTTCGCCTCGCCGGCCGTGCGTGCGACGATCACGCCAGCCTCTGCAGTCAGTTTGATGCCGAACTCGACGGCGACCTTGTTCGGGGGCTTCGCCATGCCTCGGACGCTGTCGAGGACCGCCTCGGCCGCCGGTCGGACCCGGGCGAGGGCCTGCTGCAGCGTTTCGCCGGCATCACGGACGAGCTCGCCGGGTCGACCGACCCGCTCGATACCGGCCCGCTCGTCGGAAACCTCGATCAGGACCGAACCGCCTCCGTCAACCGGCATTGCCACGACGTGCGCCATCCGCAACTCCTCTGGTTGTTGGTGTCCCAAGAGAGCTTACGGATCACCCACAGGGCGGTTCGCTGGCGCCATCGTGCCGTTCGATGGCTTGCCGTTCGGCCTCTGTGTACGGTCGGTCGTTGAGGGCGCACAAACTCTCCATCCACTTGTCGGGATCCAACGGCCAGGAATGCGTCCGCCCACCACCCCACGCCGTCAGCCGATTTCCGGTGAGGGACCAGCTGGTGTCTGGGGGGCCATGAACAAGGGCTGCCAAGTTATCGATGGGCATGGTTAGGGTCGCCAGCGATTTCCCGCTCTTGTCATCCCACAGTTGGACGCTCGGCTTGACGAGCGTGAAGACGGTGAGTAGCCGTCCCTCGGGGGTGAACCCAAGTACGTTGTCCGTGTAGCCGACCGGGATCGGCGCCCCTTCAACTTGCCGCTCGTCGATATTCCAAATCTTGATCAGCCCATTCTCGGCCTTGATGGCCAGGCGGGAGCCCGACAGGTCGAAGACCAGCGAGCCCTGTGCCGAGACCGCATCTGCCGCTACGGTCGCGATGGGGCGCCGCTGGTTGATGCTCCAGATCTCCACGTCGCCGTTGGGCTCCACGACGGCAACCTCCCCGCGGTGGCCGGGCCTAGGTAGCGGTGCCATGACGGCAAGCAGGGCCGATCGTTGCTGACCTGCGTGGTCCGCTCGCAGCGGCAGTGGGGAGTCGGCCAGATCGCCGGTGCTGACGTCCCACCGGGTGAGGACGCCGGCGTGCAACACGATGATCCGCCCGTCATCGTCCACCGCCACGGAACTCGCCCAAGACGAGATGTCGGGCTCGTCCGGCGGCTTGCCGAGCTCGGGCTGTACGGGCAGGGACATACGGCGTTCGACCGCTAGCCCGGGAATGCTGTAGCTGACCAGTTCGTCGCCTTGGACCACCAGGAATCGCTTGCTGTCGCGGGAAAACCCGCACCACAGACCCCGGAAGGTCACCGTCGTGGCGCTGGGCGCCGGGGAGCCATGGGTGCTGTCTACTGTTCCTCCCGTCTTCCTGTCCAGCAGGTCGAGCTGGCCGGTCTCGCCGTTCACCGCGACCACCCAGCGGTCGTCGGGACTGGACAGGGTCACCGATCCCAGCGGCCGTGCACCGGGCGGCTGCGTTGGTGTGGGGCCGGTCGGCTCCGTGGCCGCCGGCAGCGGCCTCGCTGCCAGCTGATACCCCTGCGTACCGACCCCGGTGATAGCAACCAGTCGGTCGCCCGAGCCGCGGTACAGGGCGATGGCGGGATTGAACAGCGGGTCGAAGTCGATGGGCGGAGTGGTGAATTGGTAGCTGCGGCCGGTGCGAAGGTCGGTAACGCTCACTGCGGTGTTCGAGTCACCGGACGCGTGCGAGGTAGCGGAGACAGCGTAGGGCGGGCCGTCGCGCAAAACGAACGCCCCGGTGCATGACGGCACCGCAGTCGTTCGTAGTAGCGCGAAGGTCGCCACGTCGATGAGATGCAACCGTTCGTCGTCGCAGTAGGTGATGAGTGCACCGTCGCCTGCGGGCCTCGTGACCGCCGAATCCGGGACGGAGAGGGACCCGAGCAGCCGCCCGCTGTCGAGCTGGTAGAGGCGCGCGGGTCCCGAACCGGTGAGTAGGAGGGTGTCCGGCCGGTGGCCGAACGAGACTGAGAAGGTCGACTCGACCGAAAGCTTCGGGCTCACCGCCCGAACGGGGCGCCCGTCTCTAACCTCCCAGACCCGGATGGTCGACTCTGCCGACGCTCCCGCTCGGGACCAGACGAGCACCCGGCTGTCATCGGGAGAGAACGAGATCGAGTCGAACCGGGAGTTGGTCGTCAGATCCTCCCGGCTCGTGTCCGGCGCGAGCTCCACCGGGCCGGTGCGGCGCGCGAGGTCCCAAAGCAGGATTCCGCCGAGGGCGCTGATGTACCCCAGGTACCGGCCGGACGGGCTAAGGGCGAAGCTGCCGCCGACCTGAGCGGCACCAGCCGTTGGCAGTCGCCATCGTTCGGGGGCCTCGCCGGTCATGCCCGTCCAGACGGCGGGAAGCCCCGACTTGCTCACGAACACTACGACCGACCCGTCCGGGCTGGTGAGGATCTGCTTGAGATCTCCCTCCCACGCGTCCTGATACACCTTGTCCACTGACTGCAGTGCGGCGTACCAAGTGAAGAGGGCACCCCAGGCCTCCGCCGACTGGTCGTGGTGCCACGCGGCTTGGGCCAGCTGCAAGGATGCCCGCGGATCGCTGTCGCGTAACCGGTCGGCCTCGTCGGCCAGCGACCGGGAGACGGCGGTGCGCAGGCGTGCTTCGGCCTGGGCCGTCTGGCGGGCGGCGATCACCGCCAGAGCGGTGGCGGCCACGGCGAGAACCGAGATGGCGGCCACCACCGATCGGAGGATCCGCACGCGGCGTCGTTCGTTGGCCCGACTGGCCCGGATGAAGGCGCGTTCGGCCGGTCCAATGTCCTCCGGGTGCTCCCGCGCCCACCGGTCCGCGGTGGTCAACGCGGCGCCACGCAGCAGGCCGCTGGTGTCCCGGCCATCGGCGTCCCAGCCGGCGAGGCTGGTCCGTAACCCCTCCTGCCAGCTGCGGAAATCGCGCTCCTGCGTCAGCCACTCCCTCAGCTGCGGCCAGTGTCGGATCAGCTCCTGATGGGCAAGGTCGGCAACCTCGGAACCGTCCGTGGCCTTGCTGACCACGACAAGCCGGCTGGCCACGAGCCGACCGAGGACAGGACGGAGATAGTCGCCCAGATCGGTGAGCCGCACCGGCCGTCGCAGAAAGCTCCCGTCCTTCTCGGGCCGGGCTAGCTGGATGAGAAGGCGACGGGCGGATGGTCGCGCCGGCTCGGGCAGCCTGTCGTACACCTCCTCGGCGTACCTGGCCAACGCGCCGGACACCCCGCCCAGATCCTCGTACGCCCGGTGGGTCAGGGTCCCGGCGCTGCGCTGCTGCCAGAGCTGCGTCAGCGTAAACTCAAGCAAGGGAAGTTGCCCAGGCTCGCTGCCGGTATCCTCGATGATCCGGTTCACCAGCCCCGGCTCGAAATCGACGTCGGCGGCGCTGACCGCGGCCTGCAACTGAGATCGACTCATCGCGGGCACGAGCACTATCCCCAGGGCGGCGGCCAGCGCCGTCTCCTCGGTGATGAGGGTGTCCAGCGCACCCGATCGCATGGTCAGCACGACGTGCAGCCGTGGGGTGCCGTCCGCCCGGCGCGGAGCAGCGCGGGTCAGATCGTGCAGCAGCAGCCACAGCCGATGTGCGTCCTGGGTCGCCAGCTCCTCGAACTGGTCGCCAAAGATCAGCAGACCTCCGTCGCCGGCCCGTTCGACCATCTGCCCGGCGAGCCAAGGCACGGTCCGGGCCGGCGACGCATCGAGCCGGTCAGCGAGGGCCTCGGCTTCGTCGTGCCGCGCGACCTCGCCCCGGTCCGGATCAAGGACGCCGATGACCGCGTTGGCGAGCAGTGAAGTGGATCGAGCACCCGGCAGCGGGCGGAATGTGGCGACCAGCATGCCCTGCCGGCGCAGCCGAGGAGTCAGCCCCGCATGCACCAGGCTGGACTTTCCGCTGCCCGATGGACCGGCCAGGGCCACCAGCGGAAAGCGCGCGACCTGGGCCACGCAGCGTTCGGTAAGCGACTCCCGGCCGCGGAAGTAAGTCGAGTGCTCTTCGAGAAACGGATCGAGGCCCCGGTAGGGGCAGGTCTCGGCCGCATCCGGCACGGCGATCTCCGGATGGGCCTCGACCAGGGTCCGCACGGGTATCAGGTACGCGGTGGTGTTGCCCCGCTCTGCCGCCACCACCATGCCGATGACCCTGCCCACCGAGGGGTTCCAGACCGGAGAGCCGCTGAACCCCGGGCCGATCCCACGTTGTTGCGGCGGGGACTCGATTTGTAGCCAGCCAGCACCCTGACGGGCCCGGAGCTTGGCCTCGACCCACACCCCGTACTCGTCCTTGAGATCCGCCGGAAAGCCGAACACCCGCGCACTATCCCCCCATGCCATGTCCATAAGAGTCAGGCGGGCGGGTCGGGCAGCGGCTGGCGGCGAGCGATCCAGCCGCAGCAGGGCGGTGTCGCCACTGCCATCGACCCGTGCCGGTCGCCAACCGACCACCACGGCTCGGTACGCCGCCATCGAGGCCCCATCACCGGTCAACGGAAACTCGACCGTGACCGCCTCAGCCGGCGAAACAGAGTCGTAGGGATCACCGCCCAGCGCCGCGCTGACGACATGGGCACAGGTGAGAACGAGATCAGCAGTGACGAGAAAGGCTGTACCAACCACCTGCCCGGAGCGTCCACGTACGCGCCCCAGCGCGGCAGCTGGTGACGTGCTTTCCCCCATGGCCCTCCCCTTGCCGCTCGTCAGCCAGGCATCGATGGTAAGGCATAGCTGCAAGGCGACAGGGCACGATCATTTCAAGATCATTATTTGGGTTCGAAGATTGCGAAGGGCCTGGTCATGTGACTAGCCCACTGGATGGCTTCGGCAATATCGGGGCATCCGGCCAGAGGTCGCGCTCCGCATCCTGGCGGGCGGAAGGGTGTCGTCCGCGTACTCGCCGATGCTCACGGCATGGACCGGGCAGTCGTACCATCCCATGTTTGGGAAGTCGGCATCAGTCCAGGTCGAAATGGACAGTCTTGACGCGGGGTGCGGCAAGGTGATCGTCGGGTTTGTATCCGTGACGGGCGCTGTCATTGGCAGATCCGCTCGTTGTGGTCGCTACGTTCCCGAGGCCATGTAGGCGGCGAGGATGTAGTTGGGGTGCCGGTCGAGGGTCTTGCGGGCGCGGTCGTAGCGCATGGTCGTCCGCGGATCGGCGTGACGGGCGGCGATCTGCACGTCGCGCAGGCTCACACCGGCGTCGAGCATGGTGGTGACGAAGGTGTGCCGCAGCATGCGCGGGTGCATCCTCGGCATCCGGATCCCGGCGGCGGCAGCCAGGTGCTTGAGCCGGCGGTCGCCGCATGCCGGTCCATCCGCGCCCCGATGGCGTTGCGCAGAATCGGACCATCGAGGCGCCCGTCCACCGCACGGTCCACGGCCCTGGCCACCGCGGGCGGGAGCGGGACGAGGACGACTTTGCCGCCCTTGCCGCGGACGCGAAGGACGCGGTGGCCGTGTTCCTCGCCGAGGTCGCCGATGTTGGCGCCGCAGGCTTCGAAGATCCGCAGCCCAAGGAGTCCGAGCATGGCGATCAGCGCGAAGTCGTTCGGGTTGGCCGACTTCCGTGCGGTGGTGATCAGGGCTTCGAGCTGTAGGTGGCCCAGCCCGAGGGTGGGTGATTCGGGTGGCACGACCGGTCGACGGACGTAGTCGGCCGGTGAGTGCGGCAGGATGTGGTCGATGACGCAGACGCGGTAGAAGCCGACCACCACCGACAGGCGGCGGGAGACGGTCGAGGGCTGAAAGCGGCGTACGTCCTGGAGCCAGCGCACGTACCGCTCGATGTCCATGCGAGCAACCGACAGCGGCTCCAGGTCCTGGTCGGTGCACCAGGTCAGAAAGACGCGCAGGTCGGACTCGGTGTGCAGCCGCGAGTCACCGCGGTACCGACCGAGATAGGCAGAAACCGCCGCACGAAGAACAACACGATCAGGAGAGACGACACCGGGACCGGAAGCGGGAGAGGTAGTCATACCTCACGGTGCGTCACCAGTCACAGTCAGCGCCAACACCCTCCGCGCGGCAGATGCGTGCGTTGGCGTGAGCTGCCGACTCGTCGAACGGCGCCGGATCACCTGCGAAGGGACGCAAGAGCCGCGTCGATGGCGTCGAGCAGTTCTTCTTGGCGCTCGGGTTGGTCGGCACGGTCTACGTCGACACCGCACTCCAATTGCCGTGCACGGAGCAGATCCTTGTGGGGGTACTGCGAGATGTACACGGGGAAGGCGAAGGGGTCGAGGTCTCGTTCAAGGAGCACGTCGACCGGGTCGCGCCCGTCGTAGCCGATATGCAACCACGTGTCGTACGGTGAGCGGTCGTACACGTTTGCCGTGAACCCCTTGGTCCATTCCGCGAACAGCGCGGCCAGGCTGGGGGCGGCGCGAACCGGATTCCAGTCGTCGGCGTCGATTTGGTAGCGCCAGATCTCCCCCTCATTGTCGCCGGTGAGCACGAACGTAAAAACGAGGTGGTCGATGAAGAACAGTGGTATCTGATGCCGCCAGTGGAAGGGGATCCCGACCGCGAAGGACAGGTAGCCAAACAGGTCATCGGCGTTGTTCCACATCAGCGGAAACGCGCCGTCGGGCAGAACCCGTCCATACGGCAAGCCCTGGGTACTGAGCCAGATCGGTTGTTCGGCGATGCGGACCACGTCGAAGACCCGGCAAAGCACATCGACGGGCAGCCCGTCGATCCGGTCGTCCTCATCGAGCCAGGGGACACCGGCGGCAGTCGCCGCCGCTCGATAGCCCTTCACTGCACTGCGCAGCACGCGCATGTCGTCGAGCATGACGAACCTTCCCTTGGTCGAGGCGAGGCACAGACTAGCCCCGCCGCCGAAACGACGCGGAGTCGATGAAGGGTTGCGGGGACTTCGCTGAAGTCGAGCAACCTCGGCGCGCGGGTTGGCAACTCGAGTTCCCGTGGGCGGTCGTACTCAACTCGGCACGACCGGGTGTCTGACTCACCGCGCTTCCTCACGGAACGTAGTCGCTCGCTCGGCGGCATTTGCGGATGCCGTGAAACGCTGCGCCTCAGCCTCCGGAATCAGCGCGCTGTTAGCGAAAATGCCGCTCGC
>NZ_JBSWCE010000044.1:0-57788 GCF_056780015.1 Micromonospora sp. R311 | reverse complement strand
GACACCGGATCCCGACGGGCCTCGACCGCCAATCGAGTCGCACGCTCACGCAGCTCATCGTTGTACTTCTTCGGTGCGGGCATCGCTGGTGTTCCTCCCAGGTTTCGATGTCTCCATCAAACCCGGTGCGGAACAGGGCGAACCCGTCGTGCAGCGCGCCGGAGACGGTGTGGTGGGTCGGCAGGTCCGGGGTCCCGGGCGGGTAGCCGCTGACCGGGTCGGTGACGAACGCGCCCGCGCCGAGCAGGCCGACCGCCCAGACGCCGATCAGCAGCGGCCCCCAGGTCGCCGCCCGGCCCGGCCGGAGCGCCCGCCGCACCCCGATGGCGAAGGCCAGGGTGAGCAGGCCGCACAGCAGGAAGTTGGCGGTCTGGGTCCAGCCGTGCTCGCCGAGGGCCAGGGAGCTGACCGGGTGCCGCAACGGGTCGTATCCGTCGCGGGTGGCGCCCTCGATCAGGAACGCCAGGACGAACAGTGGGCCGGCGACGGCGCCGCAGCGCAGAAGTGCCTTCGTCGTCCGGCTGGGGCCCGGCGCCGGGGGTGTGGCCGGGGGGATGAGGGTGGTGGTGCTCATCGCGGGACTCCTCCTGGTCGGTCGACGACAGGGCGGCGCTGCCGGGCCGTGACCCTTGGCGGGGGACCGCCAGCCGGACCGGCAATGCGCCGTCCGCTGTCAGTCCTGTCAACTTACGTTGACAGGCTCGGCGCTGTCAACCATGGTTGACAGCAGACGGCCAACGCGAGCCCGGTCCGGCCACCGTGGAGCGCGCCGGGCAATTCGACGCCGGTGAGGTTCGGCGAGAATCCTGGGGGTCGCGCACCGCGACCACGACAGGAGCAGCATGAATCAGGTCAGCCGCCGCGCCCGTGACCTCGGGATCGTCGTTGGACCCCTCTCCACCGGGCGGTACAACGCGATCACCGACGTCGCCGGGATCCTGGTCGGGCACACCACCATCGACGACGGCGCCGACCTGCACACCGGGGTCACCGCCGTCGTGCCGAGCCAACTCGGCCCCGGACGGTGGACCCTGCCGGCCGCCGTCTACTCCGGGAACGGCCACGGGAAGCTGGTCGGCTCGACCCAGGTGGACGAACTCGGCGTACTGGAGTCGCCGGTCGTCCTGACCGCCACCCTGTCCGTGTTCCGGGCCGCGGACGCGCTGCTGGGCCACCTGATGGACCGCCGGCCGGACGGCCTGTCGTTCAACCCCCTGGTGGGCGAGACCAACGACGGCCACCTGTCGGACATCCGCCGCCGCCCGGTCACCGAGGAACACGTGCTCGCCGCGGTCACCGGGGCGTCCGGCGGGCCGCCGGCGGAGGGCTGCGTCGGGGCCGGCACCGGCACCACGGCCCTGGGCTTCAAGGCCGGCATCGGCACCTCGTCCAGGACGGTACGGGTGGCCGACCGTCCGGCGACGGTCGGCGCCCTCGTCCAGTCCAACTTCGGCGGAGTGCTGACCGCCCTCGGCGTCCCGCTGCCGGCCGACGAGCTGATCCCGGACGCCGACCGAGCCGAACCACCCGGCAACTCGTGCATGATCGTGGTGGCCACCGACGTGCCGCTGGACGCCCGACAGCTCGGCCGCCTCGCCCGGCGGGCGGTCTTCGCGATGGGTCGGGTCGGGGCCTCCTACAGCAACGCCAGCGGCGACTACGCCATCGCGTTCAGCACGGCGCGACCGGACGAGTTGCCGATCCCCGACGGGGAGATCAACCCGGTCTTCGCCGCCGTCCTGGACGCGGTCGAGGAAGCGCTGCTCAACTCGCTCTTCACCGCCGTCACCACCACCGGTGTGGGCGGTCGCACCAGCCACGCCGTGCCACACGGGGCGGTGCTCCGGCGGCTCTCGGCGGCCGGCCGGCTGGCGGCGCCGGCCTGACCCGGGACGGCCCCACGTGGACGCCGACCTAGAGCTGCCCGACCGCGGTGATCCGGACGACCGCCGCGCCCACCTCGTCCGACGCGGCGAGGTCGATCTCGGCGCTGATCCCCCAGTCGTGGTCGCCCTCGGGGTCGTCCAGGATCTGCCGCACGGTCCACCGCTCCCGGCCCTGCTCCATCATGAGCAGCGCGGGGCCGCGGGCGTCCGGCCCCACCCCGATCGAGTCGTACGCCTCGAAGTACGGCTCCAGCGCGTCCGCCCACGCGTCGGCGTCCCAGCCGTCGCCGGCGTCGAGTTCGCCGAGCAGGTCCCAGCGGCGCAGGGCGGCCAGCTCGACCCGGCGGAACAGCGCGTTGCGCACCAGCACCCGGAACGCCCGGGCGTTGCGGGTGACCGCGGGCGGCCGGTCGTCGAGGGCGGCGTGCGCCTCGGCGACCTCCGCCACGTCGGCGGGGTTGCGCAGCCGCTCCCACTCGTCGATGAGGCTGGAGTCGACCTGCCGGACCAGTTCGCCGAGCCACTCGATGAGGTCGACCAGCTCCTCGGTCTTGGCGTCCTCGGGCACGGTCTGCCGCAGCGTCTTGTACGCGTCGGCGAGGTAGCGCAGCACCAGGCCCTCGGAGCGGGTGAGGGAGTAGTACTGCACGTACTCGGTGAAGGTCATAGCCCGCTCGTACATGTCCCGGACGACGGACTTGGGGGAGAGCTGGTGGTCGGCGACCCAGGGGTGGCCCTGCCGGTACATCTCGTACGCCGACCCCAGCAGCTCCGCGAGGGGCTTGGGCCAGGTCACCTCGTCGAGCAGTTCCAGCCGGGCCTCGTACTCGATGCCCTCGGCCTTCATCGCGGCGACCGCCTCGCCGCGGGCCTTGAACTGCTGGGCGGAGAGCACCTGGCGCGGGTCGTCGAGGATCGACTCGATCACCGAGAGCACGTCGAGGGCGTACGACGGGGACTCCCGGTCCAGCAGCTCGATCGCGGCCAGGGCCAGCGGCGACAGCGGCTGGTTGAGCGCGAAGTCGAGCTGGAGGTCGACGGTGAGCCGGACCCGCCGCCCGGTCTCGTCCGGCTCGGGCAGTTCCTCGACCACCCCGCCGGCGCGCAGTGCCCGGTAGATGGCGATGGCCCGGCGGATGTGCCGGCGCTGGGCGGCCCGCTCCTCGTGGTTGTCGGTGAGCAGGTGCCGCATGGCGGCGAACGCGTCGCCGGGCCGCCCGATGACGTTCAGCAGCATCGAGTGGCTGACCTGGAAGCTGGAGGTGAGCGGCTCGGGCTCGGCCGCCACCAGGCGGTCGAAGGTGGGCTGGCCCCAGCCGATCGAGCCCTCCGGCGGCTTCTTCTTGACGACCTTGCGCCGCTTCTTCGGGTCGTCGCCGGCCTTGGCGAGGGCCTTCTCGTTATCGATCACGTGCTCGGGGGCCTGCACCACGACCCGGCCGACGGTGTCGAAGCCGGCCCGTCCGGCCCGGCCGGCGATCTGGTGGAACTCGCGGGCCTTGAGCAGCCGGGTGCGCGTCCCGTCGTACTTGCTCAGGCCGGTGAAGAGCACGGTGCGGATCGGCACGTTGATGCCCACGCCGAGGGTGTCGGTGCCGCAGATGACCTTGAGCAGCCCGGCCTGGGCGAGGGTCTCGACCAGCCGGCGGTACTTCGGCAGCATGCCGGCGTGGTGTACGCCGATGCCGTGCCGCACCAGCCGGGACAGCGTCTTGCCGAAGCCGGAGGTGAACCGGAAGTTTCCGATCGCGCTCGCGATCATGTCCTTCTCGGCGCGGGTGCAGACGTTGACGCTCATCAGCGCCTGGGCCCGCTCCAGCGCGGCGGCCTGGGTGAAGTGCACGACGTACACCGGGGCCTGCCTGGTCTCCAGCAGTTCCTCCAGGGTCTCGTGCAGCGGCGTCATCGCGTACGAGAAGAGCAGCGGGACCGGCCGCTCGGCGGAGCGGACGACGGCGGTCGGCCGCCCGGTGCGCCGGGTCAGGTCGTCCACGAAGCGGGTGGTGTCGCCGAGGGTGGCCGACATCAGCACGAACTGGGCCTGCGGCAGCTCGATCAGCGGCACCTGCCAGGCCCAGCCCCGGTCCGGCTCGGCGTAGAAGTGGAACTCGTCCATGATCACCTGGCCGACGTCGGCCCGGTCGCCCTCGCGCAGCGCGAGGTTGGCCAGGATCTCGGCGGTGCAGCAGATGATCGGGGCGTCGGCGTTCACGCTGGCGTCGCCGGTGAGCATGCCGACGTTGTCGGCGCCGAAGACCTCGCAGAGGGCGAAGAACTTCTCCGACACCAGCGCCTTGATCGGCGCGGTGTAGAAGGTCGTCCGGTCGTCGGCCAGGGCCGCGAAGTGCGCCGCGACGGCGACCAGGCTCTTGCCGGAGCCGGTCGGGGTGTTCATGATCACGTTGGCGCCGGAGACGATCTCGATGGCCGCCTCCTCCTGGTGGGGGTAGAGGTCGAGGCCGCGCTCCTTCGCCCAGCCGGCGAACGCGTCGTAGAGGGTGTCGGGGTCGGCGCTTGTCGGCAGCGCGGCGGTGAGCGTCATAGCGCGTCCATGGTGCCTGGATCATGGCCCCGCGCGCCAACCGGGCTCCGCGGCGACCGGTCCGGGCCCGTCGCGGAACGGCCCGACGGGACTCGGCGGCGGTTCGGGCGGACCGGCCCGGCCCGGTCGACCCGGGGGGTCAGCGGCGGCGGTGGACGAGGTCGAAGACCGGGCGACCGGCGGTGAGGGCCCGCCGCTCGAACTTGGTCACCGGGCGGTGCGCCGGGCGGGGCGCGTAGCCGTCGTGGGCGTTCACCAGCTCCGGGTCGGCGTCCAGCGTCTCCCGCATCGCCGCGGCGTACTCGGCCCAGTCGGTGGCGCAGTGCAGGGTGCCGCCCGGGGCCAGCCGGGAGCGCAGCAGCGCGACGTGCGCCGGCTGGATCAGCCGCCGCTTGTGGTGCCGGGCCTTCGGCCACGGGTCGGGGAAGAAGACGTGCACCGCGTCCAGCGCGCCGGCCGGCAGGGACCGGACCAGCTCCAACGCGTCGCCCTGGGCGACCCGCACGTTGCCCAACCCGTGCCGGCGGACCAGGTCCAGCAGGTTGGCGATTCCGGGCGTGTGCACCTCGACCGCCAGATAGTCTCGATCCGGGTCGGCAGCGGCCATCGCGGCGGTGGCGTCACCCATGCCGGATCCGATCTCGAGCACCAGCGGGGCCCGGCGCCCGAACACCTCGGCCGGGTCGACGGCCACCCGGCCGTCGTCCGGCACGCGCAGGCCGTACGCCGGCCAGAGCTGCTCCAGCGCCTCGCGCTGGCGGTCGGTCATCCGGCCGCGACGCGGGTGGAAGGTACGGATCGCCCGCGCCGCGGGCGGCGCGACGGTGGCGGGTTCGGAGTCGGTGGTGGTCACAGCGACCCGAGCGTACGCGACGGCCGCGCCGGATCGGATGTGATGTACGACCGGGGATGAGAGGATCCATCCCACACGGCAGGCCCGGGCGCCTCGGCTGTCCGGCACTGCCCCAGCGCGCCGGGAGGGGGCATCGTGTCAGTGACCCGCGCTGGTCTGGCGCTGTCGACGGCGGCCCTGCTCGCCGGCCCGCTGCTCGCCGCCGTCCCGGCCCAGGCCGCGGCCGCGCGGGTGGCCGCGCCCCAGCCCACCCCCGGCCCCACCGTCTTCGTCGAGGTGAGCCCGAGCACCGTCGAGCCCGGCTTCCTGGTCGGCATCCGGGCCAGCTGCCGGGACAATTCGATCCCCGCGATCGTCGTGTCGGACGCCTTCGGCCGGGTGCAGGTGCAGCCGCAACGCGGGCTGCTGACCGCGGCGCCGATGGTCCGGGAGCGCACCCGGCCCGGCAACTACCGGGTCAAGCTGGAGTGCCCGGACGGCGAGACCGCCTCGACCATGCTCCAGGTGGTCAAGGCGGTGAAGCCCAGTCGCGGCCCGGCGACCGGGTTCGGCGGCGGCGCCGGCGGGATGACCGGCGGCCTGCTGCTGCCCGGCGGGCTGGCGCTCACCGTGGTCGGCCTGGTCGTGTGGGTGCTGGCGCTGCGCCGGCCCCGTACCGTCCGTGGCGCCGCCCGACGCTGAGGGCTCCGGTCGTGACCACCGTCCGCACCTCGCCGCCGGCCTCCCGCCGGCCCGGCGGGCGCAGCCCGTGGTCGATCCCGGTGGCCGTGGTGCTGGTGCTGGTCGGTGTCTTCGCCACCGGGGCGGGGCTGGGCCGTTCGGTGGGCCCGCTGGACTGGGCGGCCGCCAGTGGGGACCGGCCGACCCGCAGCGATTCCGCCGGTCTGCGGGCGAGCCGCCCGGTGCGCCTCTCGGTGCCCGCGATCAAGGTCGCCGCGCCGGTGGCACCGGTCGGCCAGGCCCGGGACGGCTCGATCGGCGTACCCCCGCTGAGCCGGCACCACGAGACCGGCTGGTACGACCGCGGGCCGACCCCGGGCGAGCCCGGCCCGGCGGTCATCGTCGGGCACGTGGACACCAGGGACGGCCCGTCGGTCTTCTACGACCTGGGCAAGCTGCGCCCCGGCGACACGATCGAGGTCACCCGGGCCGACCGCTCGGTGGTGGTGTTCACCGTCGACTCGGTGGAGCGGTTCCCGAAGGACCGGCTGCCGGCCGACCGCATCTACGGCGACGACGGCCCGCCCGGGCTGCGGCTGATCACCTGCGGTGGCGAGTTCGTCGGCGGCCGTACCGGCTACACCGACAACGTCATCGCCTTCGCCTCCCTCACCACCTCCCGCACCCCCTGATCCCGCGTCCCTCTCCCGGCCGGCCTGTTGATCATGAGGTTGGCGGCACGCCGCGAGATCGACATCGCCGTCAACCTCATGATCAACGGGGGTGGGGAGCGGGGTGGGTCAGGGGACCTGTTGGATGACCTCGAACTCCAGGAGGGTGGCGCCGGCGGCGACCGGGGGGCGTTGGGGTTCACCGGGGGTGGGGGCGTGGGCGGCGCGGGCGGGGCCGGCGGCCCACGCCTGGTAGGCCTCCTCGGACTCCCACTTGGTGTAGACGAAGTAGCGGCTCTCCCCGGCGACCGGGCGGAGCAGCTCGAAGCCGAGGAAGCCGGGGGAGTTCTCCACCGCGCCGGCCCGGGCGGCGAACCGCTTCTCCAGCTCGGGACCGGCCCCGGCCGGCACCTCGATCGCGTTGATCTTCACGACTGCCATGCCGCCACCCTAACCAGCGGGCCGGCCCCGGTCAGAACGACTCGACGGCCGGCACCAGATCGGCGTCGACCACGATCGGAGCGTGGTCGGAGGGGCCCTTGCCCTTGCGCGCCTCCCGGTCCACGTACGCCGAGCGGACCGCCCGGGCGAACGGCGCCGAGGCGTACACCAGGTCGATCCGCATGCCCTTGTTCTGGTGGAACATCCCGGCCCGGTAGTCCCAGTAGGTGAAGGGGTGCGGCCCCTTCATCGGGGTCGGCACGATGTCGGCGAGGCCGAGGTCGCGCAGCTCCGCGAGGGCGGCCCGCTCGGCCGGGGTGACGTGGGTGGAGTGCCGGAACAGCGCCGGGTCCCAGACGTCGGCGTCGGTCGGGGCGACGTTGAAGTCGCCGCAGACGGCCAGCGGCAGCGCCCCGGTCAGCTCGGTCTCCAGGGCGTCCCGCAGCGCGGCGAACCAGGCCAGCTTGTACGCGTAGTGCGGATCGTCCGGCGACCGGCCGTTCGGCACGTACACCGACCAGACCCGCAGCCCGTCGCAGGTGGCCGAGATGGCCCGGGCCTCCGGCTCGGGGAAGCCCGGCTCGCCGGGGAACCCGACGGTCACGTCGGACAGGCCGACCCGGGACAGGACGGCCACCCCGTTCCACCGGCCGTCGCTGTGGCTGGCCACGGTGTAACCCAGCTCGCCCACCTCGGCCACCGGGAAGGCCCCGTCGGGGCACTTGGTCTCCTGCAGGCAGACCACGTCGGGGCCGGTGCCGGCCAGCCACTCCAGCAGCCGGGGCAGGCGGGCCTTCACCGAGTTCACGTTCCAGGTCGCCAGGCGCATGGCACCAGCCTGCCGTATCGGCGGCCGGCCCGCCGGGTCAGCCGCCCCGGGGTGTCGCGAGCCGCGGGCGGCTCCGGCCCCGCCCGGGGCGCCGCGAGCCGTGCCGGTCAGCCGGTCGGGTTGTCGCCCGGGCGGGTCTGCTCGGCCAGGAACCGTTCCAGCTCGGCGCCGAGTTCGTCGGCGGTGGGCAGCGGGCCGGTCTCGGCGGCGAGCAGGTTCTTCTCGCCGCGACCGCGGGCGAACGCGTCGTACTGCTCCTCCAGCGCCTGGACCAGCGCGGCGGCGTCCTCGGTCTGGGCGACCTGCCGGTCGATCTCGACCCGGACCACCTCGGCGGCGGACCGCAGCCCGTCGCGCGGCAGCAGCAGCCCGGTGCTGCGGGAGACCGAGGCGAGCAGCACCTCGGCGGCGGCCGGGTACTCGCTCTGGGCCACGTAGTGCGGCACGTGCGCGGCGAAGCCGAGCGCGTCGCGGCCCTGCTCGCCGAGGCGGTACTCCAGCAGGTGGCCGACGCTGCCCGGCACCTGCACCCGCTGCAACCACGGCTCGTAGCCGGCGATCAGGTCACGGCGGGTGGCGTGCGCGGTGACCCCGGTGGGCCGGGTGTGCGGCACGGCCATCGGGATCGAGTTCAGCCCCACGGTGAGCCGGACATCCAGCCGGGCGGAGAGCTCGGCGACGGCCGCCACGAAGCGCTCCCACTGCAGGTCCGGCTCGGGGCCGGTGAGCAGCAGGAAGGGGGTCTCGTCGTCGTCGTGGAGCAGGTGCAGCTCCAGCTTCGGCGTGTCGTACGACTCCCAGCGGTCCTCGACGAAGGTCATCATCGGCCGGCGGGAGCGGTAGTCGAAGACCTGGTCGACGTCGAACCGGGCGACCGGGCGGGACTCCAGCGAGGTGAGCAGCTGCTCACGGGCCAACCGGGTGGCGTTGCCGGCGTCGACGAAGCCGGTCAGGGCCTGGATCAGGACCGGCTGACCGAGGTCGGGCAGATCGTCGGTGAGCTCGTAGAGCTCGTGTGGGTCGAGCACCGGTGCGGACCTCCCTGGAATGTGCGTACGGGTCGCCGTTCGCGGACGGCACCCGGTTCGGGGAACGTACCCGCCATCCTGATGCATTCCTTCCCGAGCCGGTCGGGCGGCCGGCGGGTGGGCGGGATCGGGCGGTATCCGGCCATCTCGGCGCACGGCCGGCCAGCGATGGCCGTTCGGATGAATAGCCCTTCGGCTGTACGGGCGAGTTGGTGGATCATGGGGTGATCGCCGGACGATCGCGAGGTTTCCGCCCTCCGGCCGGGCCTTGCGGCGATCCGGAGGTCTGCCGGTTCCGCGAGGTGCGTGCCGGCTGTCGCCCGGCTCACCCCGCTCGTCCGGCCGTGGACGCCGATTCAGTGACGAGGGCCACATGATCACCGTGCGTGATCGGGGTTTCGGCCTGCCTAGCCTCGGTTGATGCGTGACGACGGCACCCTCGACCACCAGATCACCCCCGGTGACCTGATCGACCGTTCGGACGATACCCCTTCATCCGACCGGTGGACAGCTCTCCGTAGCTCGGGCACGTACGCCCGCAACCTGCTGCACGGACCGGTCCGGGCCCGGGTGGCGCTCGCCACCGGCGTGCTCTGCTGCCTCGGCCTGGCCACCTTCGCCCAGGTCCACGGGGAGGCCGCCGACGCGGCGACCCGGGTCGCCCCGCTCACCGCCCGCTCCGAGGTCGTCCAGCGGGCCGAGCAGGACCGGCCCTCCCGGGACGCGGACCGGACGCCCGCCACCTCGGCCGCGCCGGCCACCGACCCGGACACCAGCCCCCGACCCACCCGCAAGCCGAAGCCGGTCGACCCGGCCCCGGTCGCCGGTCTCACCGAGGCCCAGATGGAGAACGCCGAGGCGATCGTCCGGACCGGCCGGAAGATGGGAATGCCCCGCCGTGCGCTGGTGATCGCGGTGGCCACCGCGATGCAGGAGAGCAACCTCTACAACTACGCCAGCGGCGTGCTCCCCGAGTCGCAGGACTACCCGCACCAGGCCATCGGCTGGGACCACGACTCGGTCGGGCTGTTCCAGCAGCGCCCGAGCAGCGGCTGGGGCCCGGTCGGTCAGCTGATGGACCCCGAGTTCGCCACCCGGCAGTTCCTCTCCGCGCTCGAGGAGGTGCCCGGCTGGCAGCAGATGCGGCTGACCGACGCCGCCCAGGCCGTGCAGGTCTCCGCCTACCCCGAGCACTACGCCAAGCACGAGTGGCGGGCGAGCAAGGTCGTCGCGGCCATCGTCCCGGCCGGGAAGTAGTCTCCTCGCGACCACTGTGGACGGTGGCGGATCCGGCGGTCCGGGGTTCGCACCTTGTCGGCACGGGGTACACATGAGTGAGGCACCACCGACAGGAGGACGTCATGGCTCTGATGCAACGGATCAGCGCGTTCCTGCGCTCACCCAGAGGGCAGCAACTGGTCGAGCGGGGCCGCCGCGAGCTGGCCAAGCCGGCCAACCAGCAGAAGCTCCGGGGCCTGGCGGCCAAGCTCCAGAAGCGCCGCTGATCCGCCGTCTCCGCCCGCACCGACCCCTCGGGAGATGACGTGACCGATTCCGCGCCCGGCGACGGCCAGCTGCCCGTCACCCCGCAGCCGGTGGTGCCCGCCGCGCCGCAGGACGCCCCGGAGGCGCCGCCGGCCCGGCTCTGGGACCGGATGCGGGAGGACCCGCACTACGCCCCGGAGCACCTCGCCCTGGAGGCCGTCCGCCGGCTCGGCCCCGAGGCGGCGCAGTGGGCGGCACGGGCGCGGGCCGAGCAGCCCGGGGCGCCCGCCGAGGCGCTGGCCGACCAGGCGGTCCGCCGCTTCGTCAACCGGGCCCGGCTCTCCGGCGCGGTGAGCGGGGCGGCCGGCCTGCCCGGCGCGGTGCTCGACGTCGGTGTGCTGGCCTGGACCCAGGCCCGGATGGTGCTGCACATCGCCGCCGCGTACGGGGTCGACCCGGTGCACCCCGACCGGGCCACCGACCTGCTGGTGCTGCAGCGTGTGCACAAGGTCGCCGAGAGCGCCCGGCTGGCCCTGGGCGTGGCCGCCGGCCGGGAGCGGGCCGGTGCGCTGTTCGGCTCCGGCGGGCAGCACGCGCTCGGCAAGGTGATGCTGCGGCTGGGCGTACGGCTGGCCCAGATGGCCGGGGTGCGGGCCGCCAAGCGGGTCTTCGCCAAGGTGGTGCCGGGCGCCGCGATCATCCTCGGCACCTGGGCCAACTCGTCGGCCACCAAGGATCTCGCCGAGCGGTCCCAGGCCCTGTACCGCCAGTACCGCACCGGCGTACCCGAGCCGCGTCGGCCCTGACCGGCCGCGTCGAAGACCGGCCGGGCCGGACCACCGTCCCGGCCGCCCACCGCGCCGGGCCGCGACGGTCAGTCGGCCCGGCCCCAGGCCCCCCAGGTGACCTCGGCGAGCCGGCCCTGCCCGGCCGCGTTCGGGTGGAACCAGTCCAGCGGGTTGACCAGATCCAGGCCGAACCGCACCCGGTGCACCGCCCCGCCGTCGTACCGGCAGCGCGACCCGTACGCCCGGCAGGCCGCGGCGAGCTGGGCGTTGTACGCCGCGATCCGCTCCCGGACGGCGGCCCGCCGGGCCCGGTCGTCGGGGTCCTGCGAGGTGGGATCGGCCAGCAGCGCCGGGCAGACGCCCCGGTTCCAGGCCCGGACCGCCCGCGGATCGGTGTGCCCCACCTCCCAGAGCCGGTGCAGGTCCGGGACGCTCACCACCAGCACCCGCGCCTTCGGCCGGCCGGTGCGCAGCACCCGCAGCCCCCGGTCGACGTCCGCGCGGAACCGCGCCACCGGGGTCATCGCCTCGATCCCGCCCCGGCACACGTCGTTGGCCCCGACCAGCACGGTGACCCGGTCCGGGCGGTCGCGTACCGCCGCCTCGGCCTGGCCGGCCAGCGCCGCGGCGCGGGCTCCCGGCCGGGCGTGGTTGAAGGCCCGGCCCCGGATGCCCGGGTCGCGGTCCAGCAGCCGCCGGTAGTGGCTGTCCACCCGCAGCCCGTCCCCGGTCGACCAGGAGTTGCGCGCACAGGAGGTGAGCACCAGGCAGGAGCCGAAGCCGGTGCTGATCGAGTCGCCGAGCGCCGCGATCCCGCCGGCCCCCGGCGGGGCCCGGGTCGGCTCGGGCCCGGCCCGGCCCCCCTCGCAGGCGAGGGCGACCAGTGCCAGCAGGCAGGCGACGGCGGCGACCCAGCGTCGAGGCATGGCTTCCCCAGTCCGGCAGCGGAGAGCGACAGCCTGGTAACTCTATGCGTGTGGCGATGGCCGGGGGTCGGCTGCTGTCGGGTATGCGGCAGACGGTTGCCGCGTTCGCCCCGCAGGTGGTATCGACCCGGCGGTCAGCGCCGGGTACGCCACGGCGCCGGGTGGCCGTGCAACCACCAGTGCAGCGCCCGGGTGATCCGGGGCAGCACCAGGTAGGTCATCAACGGGGTCAGGCAGAGCGTCGTCAGCAGCACTCGCGCGGGCACCGGCACGTCGGCGATGAACCGGCCGGTCAGCAGCGTGGCGGCGAGGCTGAGCGGGAAGAACGCCAGCCAGATGGCCACCGCCTGCTTCCAGCGTGGCGGCGACGGCGACACGGTCGGCTCGACGCTGGCCGCCAACTCCTCGACGCTGCGCTCCCGGGGCGGGTCGAACCAGCCCTCGATGCCGGTGCGCCGCTCGGCCCGGGTGTGCTCGACGATGCCCTGCGCCGAGGTCAGCCACCAGCGCCGCTGCGGAGACTCCTCCCACCGGCGGAGCGTCTCGGAGTCGGCGAAGCGGTACAGCATGTGCCACTCCGGCGACCCGGGCCCGGTCTGCACCCAGCCGGCACCCAGGAAACCCGGGAACGCCTCGGCCAGCGCGGTGCCGGCCCGCATCCACGCCACCATCTCGCTGCTGCGGGCGGGGTCGACGCGCCGGGTCATGGCGACCGTCACCGGTGCCGCGTGGGTCGTGGTCATGCCCTCATCCTCCCCGGCCCGAGCGGTGCCGCCCCGATCGCGAGGCACGGCTGTAACGCACCCCACCGGCTCCCCGCAGGACCGGCGCCGATCGACGGCCGCCCGCCCTGGTTACCCGGTCCGGCGGCCGGATCACCGCCGGTTTTCGTCGGTGCCGGATGGTAGACCCGGCGCATGACGCACGACGAGATCCTCGTGCTCGGCGCCACCGGCACCACCGGGCGTCGAGTGGTACGCCGGCTGCGCGCCGCCGGCCGGCCCGTCCGCGCCGCCGGGCGCGGCGGCCCGGTCCGGTTCGACTGGTCGGCGCCGCGGACCTGGTCCACCGCCCTCTCCGGGGTCTCCCGGGTGTACCTGATGGCCCCGCACGAGCTGCCGGTCGACCCGGCCTTCGTCAGCCGCGCCGTCGAGCAGGGCGTGCGGCGGATCGTGCTGCTCTCCAGCCGGGCGATCGAGGCGATGGGCGACGAGCGGCTGCTGGCGGCCGAACGCAGCGTGCGCGAGTCGGGCGCGGAGTGGACGATCCTGCGGGCGGACTGGTTCGACCAGAACTTCGACGAGGGCGTGTTCCGGGAGGCGGTGCTCGCCGGCGAGGTGGCCGTGCCGGTCGGGCCGGCCCGGCAGGCGTTCGTGGACGCCGACGACATCGCCGCGGTCGCGGTGGCGGCGCTCACCGGGGACGGGCACGCCGGGCAGGTGCACGAGATCACCGGGCCCCGGGCACTGTCGTTCGCCGAGGCCACCGAGATCATCGGCCGGGCCGCCGGCCGCCCGGTGCGCCACCTCGGCGCGGCGGCGGACTACCGGGCGGTGATGGCGTCGTTCGGCGCACCGGCCGAGCAGACCGAGGCCGAGATCGCGGCGTTCGCCGCGCTGCGCGACCTCGGCGACGCCGAGCCGACCGACACCGTGCTCCGGGTCACCGGGCGCCCGCCGCGGGACTTCGAGGCGTACGCGGCGGAGGCGGCCGCCCGGGGCGCCTGGCGCGACTGAGCCCGCGCCAGGGCACCGGCACCCTCTCTCGGCGGCGCGGCGCCGGAGTCGCCCGGGTGCGCGCCGGGCCGTCCCGTCGGTTAGCCGCGCCGCTGCCGGGGTAGGTCGGAGGAATGACGAGAGCGCAGCCCCGACGCGCCCGTGGCACGGTCGGTCACGCCTACAGCGCGTTGAACCTCCGGCTCGTGCTCGCCGGCTTCGGCCTGGTGACCATGGCCGTCTTCGCCGTGCTGGCGTTCCGGGCCGACCTGGTCTGGCTGGGCGTCCTCTGCGTGGTCTTCGCGGTGGTCGCCGTCGTCGACATGGTCATCATCCAGCGCCGTCGCGCCGCCCGCCGCCGGGAGGAGCCGGGCGTGCGGCACTCACTCTTCGAGTGACAGGAGTACGAGATGCCCATCGCCACCACCAACCCCGCCACCGGGCAGCTGCTCAAGACGTTCGAGGCGATGTCCGACGAGGAGGTCGACGCCGCCATCGAGCGGGCCGACCTGGCCTTCCGGCAGCTGCGCGGCACGATGATCGAGACGCGGGGTCGGTGGCTGACCGCGGCGGCGGACCTGCTGGAGGCGGAGCGGGACGCGACGGCCCGGCTGATGACCACCGAGATGGGCAAGACGTACGCGGCGGCCAGGGCCGAGGTGACGAAGTGCGCCACCGCCTGCCGGTTCTACGCCGCCAACGCCGCCGCCTTCCTCGCCGACGAGCCGGCCGACGCCCCGGCGGTCAAGGCGACCCGGGCGTTCGTCCGCTACCAGCCGATCGGGCCGGTGCTGGCCGTGATGCCGTGGAACTTCCCGCTCTGGCAGGTGATGCGGTTCGCCGCCCCGGCGCTGATGGCCGGCAACACCGGCCTGCTCAAGCACGCCTCCAACGTGCCGCAGACCGCGCTGCTGATGGAGGACCTGTTCCGCCGCGCCGGTTTCCCCGAGGGCGCGTTCACCACCCTGCTGGTCGGCTCGGACGCCGTCGACCGGATCCTCAGCGATCCCCGGGTCCGCGCCGCGACGCTGACCGGCAGCGAGCGCGCCGGCCGCTCGATCGGCCAGATCGCCGGCCGGGAGCTGAAGAAGACCGTGCTGGAGCTCGGCGGCAGCGACCCGTTCGTGGTGATGCCCTCCGCCGACCTGGACCGGGCCGCCGAGGTGGCCACCACCGCCCGCTGCCAGAACAACGGGCAGTCCTGCATCGCCGCGAAGCGCTTCATCGTGCACACCGACGTCTTCGACGCGTTCGCCGAACGGTTCGCCGCGAACATGTCCGCGCTGCGCGTCGGCGACCCGATGGACGACCGCACCGATGTCGGGCCGCTGGCCAGCGAGGGCGGCCGGGACGAGATCCACGCCCAGGTCCGGGACGCCGTCGACCGGGGCGCGACGGTGCTCTGCGGCGGCGAGCCGCCGGCCGGGCCGGGCTGGTACTACCCGCCGACCGTGGTCACCGACCTGACCCCGGAGATGCGGATGTGGCGCGAGGAGGTGTTCGGCCCGGTTGCCGGCCTCTTCCGGGTGTCGTCCTACGACGAGGCGATCGAGGTGGCCAACGGGACCAACTTCGGGCTGGGCTCGAACGCCTGGACCCGGGACCCGGACGAGCAGGAACGGTTCGCCACCGATCTGGACGCCGGCAACGTCTTCGTCAACGGGATGACCACGTCCTTCCCCGAGTTGCCGTTCGGCGGGGTGAAGAACTCCGGCTACGGCCGGGAGCTGTCGGCGCTGGGGATGCGCGAGTTCTGCAACACCAAGACGGTCTGGGTGGGTGGCGAGGGCGCCGGCTCGGCCGGACCCGCCGGCGCGCACGCGGAGTAGCCGCCGCCGCGGCGCGGTCCGCCTCCGGTGATCCGGCCGGGGGAGCTTGGCCGGACCCGTGGCTGGGTACGGAACGACGTCATGACGGTGTTCGGCTTCCACGCGTCCCACGAACAGATCCATCCCCGCGCGCTGCTGGACGCGGTGATCCACGCGGAGCGGGCCGGCTTCGACGCCGCCATGTGCTCGGACCACTTCTCGCCGTGGAGCGCCCGGCAGGGCCAGTCCGGCTTCGCCTGGTCCTGGCTCGGTGCGGCGCTGCAGGCCACCACCCTGCCGTTCGGCGTGGTCAACGCGCCCGGCCAGCGCTACCACCCGGCCATCATCGCCCAGGCGATCGGCACCCTGGCCGCGATGTACCCCGGCCGGTTCTGGGCCGCGCTGGGCACCGGCGAGGCGAGCAACGAGCACATCACCGGCGACGGCTGGCCGCGCAAGGACGTCCGCAACGCCCGACTGCGCGAGTGCGTCGACGTGATCCGGGCGCTGCTGGCCGGCGAGGAGGTCAGCCACGACGGCCTGGTCCGGGTGGACCGGGCGCGGCTGTGGACCCGGCCCGAGCAGCCGCCGGCGCTGATCGGCGCGGCGGTGAGCGTGGCCACCGCCCGCTGGTGCGCCGAGTGGGCCGACGGGCTGATCACCGTCAACGCGCCGGTGCCGCACCTACGGCAGATGATCGACGCCTACCGGGAGGCCGGCGGCCGTGGCCCGCTGCACCTGCAGGTGCACGTGAGCTGGGCACCGGAGCAGGCCGAGGCCGAGCGGGTCGCGTACGACCAGTGGCGCAGCAACGTCTTCGCCCCGCCGGTCTGCTGGGACCTGGAGACCGCCGAGCACTTCGACGCGATCTCCGCGGACGTGCCGATGGCGAAGGTGGCGCAGGTGGTCAACGTCTCCGCCGACCTGGGCCGGCACGTCGGCTGGCTGGAGGAGTACCTGGCGCTCGGCTTCGACCAGATCGCCCTGCACCACGTCGGGCAGGAGCAGCGCGCCTTCGTCGACACGTTCGGCGCCGAGGTGCTGCCGAAGCTGCGCACCGCCCGATGATCCTCCCGAGGGGTGGGCGGCCCTAGGCTCGTACCCCATGGAGCCACTGTTCGAGGTCGTCGTCTTCCTCGCGATCGCGACCCTCGGCGCGGCGCTGGCCCGCAAGCTGGGCCTCCTCGCGCCGATCGTGCTGGTGGTGGTCGGCCTCGCGCTCTCCTACGTGCCGGGTCTGCCGCAGGTGCGGCTCGACCCGGAACTGGTCCTGGTCGGCATCCTGCCGCCGCTGCTCTACGTCGCGGCGCTCGAGACGTCGGTGCCGGCGTTCCGGCTCAACCTGCGACCGATCCTGCTGCTCGCCGTCGGGCTGGTGATCTTCACGGCGTTCGCGGTCGGGCTGGTCGTCCACCTGATGGTGCCGGCGGCGCCGTTCGCGGTCTGCCTGGCCCTCGGCGGGGTGGTCGCGCCGCCGGACGCGGTCGCCGCCACCGCGGTGGCCCGGCGGATCGGGCTGCCCCGCCGGGTGGTGACCCTCCTGGAGGGGGAGAGCCTGCTCAACGACGCCACCGCGCTGGTGCTGTTGCGGGTCGGCACGCTGGCCGCCGTCGGCGCGGCGGTCGGCGTCCCCGAGGTGGGGCTGGAGGTGCTCCGCTCCGCCGGCGGTGGGGTGCTGGTCGGTGCGCTCGGCGCGGTGCTCTTCGGGTTCCTGCACAAGCGGATCAGCGACCCGCTGCTGGACAACGCGCTGTCGCTGATCATCCCGTTCGCGGTGGTCTTCGTCGCCGAGACGATCCACGCCTCCGGCGTGGTCGCGGTGGTGGTGACCGGGCTGGCGCTCGGCCACCAGCTGCCGCGGCTGATGTCGGCGGCGTCCCGGCTCCAGGTCGGCGCGGTCTGGCGGCTGGTCCGGTTCCTGCTGGAGGGGTTGGTCTTCCTGCTGGTCGGGTTGCAGCTGCCGGAGGTGCTGCGCGACCTGGACGAGCCGGTCGGCTTCCTGGTCGCGGTCACCGCGGCGGTGCTGGCCACTGTCTTCCTGACCCGGTTCGTCTGGCTCTTCCCGGCCACCTATCTGGCCCGGCTGGTGCCCCGGGTCCGGCAGCGGGGGGCCGCGAAGTCGGTGGGCTACCCGATCGTGATCGGCTGGGCCGGGATGCGCGGGGTGGTGACCCTGGCCGCCGCGCTCGCCCTGCCGCTCACCGTGGCCGGCGACGAGCCCTACCCCCGGGCGCTCTTCATCTGGCTGGCCTTCGCGGTGATCGTGGTGACGCTGGTCGGTCAGGGCGCCACCCTGCCCATGGTGGCCCGCCGGCTGAAGCTGCCGCCGGACGACCCGGTGCAGGAGGCGCTCTCCGCTGCCGGCGTGCAGCAGCAGGCCAGCCGGGCCGCCCGGGCACGCCTGGACGCGCTCGCCGACACCGCGCCCGCTCCGGTCGTCGAGCGGCTGCGCCGGCTGCTCGACGACCGGACCAACATGGCCTGGGAGCGGTTGGGCGGCACCGCGCGGGAGACCCCGTCGCAGGCGTACGGTCGACTGCGGCAGGAGATGATCGACGCCGAGCGGGAGGTGTTCCGGGCCGCCCGGGACACCGGCCGGATCCCGGAGGAGGTGCTGGTGCGGGCCTATCGAGACCTGGACCTGGAGGAGTCGTTGCTGGGCCGGGAGGTGGGAGAAAGGTGAGCTGTACGCACCTGACCGAGGCGGGCACCGCCGAGCCGTCGACCACCGAGGTCTGCCCGGACTGCGTCGCCGTCGGCAACCCCGACTGGGTGCACCTGCGCGCCTGCCTGACCTGCGGGCACGTGGGCTGCTGCGACTCCTCGCCGCTGCGGCACGCGACGACCCACTTCGAGCAGAGCGGGCACCCGGTGATGCGCTCGGTCCAGCCGGGGGAGTCCTGGCGCTGGTGCTTCGTCGACGAGGAGATCGGCTGAGCGTCGCGGCCGGTCAGTCGAGCCGGCGGGCGAGCACCTGGCCGGGCCAGGGCGGACGGCCGGGACGGCGCACGGTGAACGGGTCGGTGGGCGTGAAGCCCTGCCGGGCGTACCAGCGGACCAGGGCGCCGTCCCCACCGGCGTAGCAGTCCACCCGGAGCAGGCCCAGTCCGCGCTCGCGGGCCAGCTCCGCGGCGTGCGCCAGCAGCCGGCCGCCGATCCCCAGCCCGGCGTGCGCCCGGTCGGTGACCAGCAGGTTGACGTACAGCTCGGGCTCGGTGGCCGGTGGCACGTACTCGGTGGCGGCGCCCACCACCAGTGCGCCCACCGGCTGCTCGCCGAGGACGGCCAGCCACAGCCCGCCGCCGGTGGCCCAGGCGTCGGCCTGCGCGACGCGCCGGGGATCGGTCGAGGCCGGCTCGGTGCCCCACTGGCCGGTCCGGCCCCGGGCCACCAGCCAGGCGGTGGCGTCGTCGAGCAGCCGCAGCACGGCCGGCGCGTCCGCCGGCCCGCCGGGGCGCAGGGTCAGGCTCCGCTGGTCGGTCATGACCGCCATGCTGCTACAGCGGCGCCGGTCGATGGCCTTGGCCCGCGTCCTGCCCGGGCACCGGGTCGCCGCACGGCACGACCCGACCATTGCTCGACCCTGGGGCCGGTCCGCGGGTAGGGTGCCCGGCGGGCGCAACGGTGATCATGGCCGTGCGGAAGGAGTGGGTGGATGCGCGACGTGGCGGTGCGGCGGGCGCGGCCCGAGGACGGGCCGGTGATCGCCCGGCTCGCCGGCGAGCTGGGTTACCAGGTCGAGGGGGAGGACGTCGGGCGGCGCGTGGCCGGGTTGCCGCCGGGGCACGTCGTGCTGGTCGCCGCCGACCCCGACCGGATGCTCGGCTGGTTGCACGCCTGCCGGACGACGAGCGTGCTGCACGGCGACCGGATGGAGATCGCCGGGCTCGTGGTCGCCGCCGACCAGCACGGCCGGGGCGTGGGCAGCGCCCTGGTCGCCGCCGCCGAGCGGTGGGCGCTCCAGGAGGGCGTCCACACCGTGCGGGTGCTCTCCGGCAGCGAGCGGCTCGCGGCGCACGGCTTCTACCGGGGGCGCGGCTACCGGGAGGTCAAGACCGAGCAGGCGTTCAGCAAGACCCTGCCGCTCGGCTGACGCGTCACCAGGGCCCCACCGACGTGGTGACCTCCGACCGGAGGCCACCACGTCCCGGCAGTGGCGCGGTCGCCCGCGCCGGGGCGCCTCAGCCGGCGGTGCAGGGTGCGCCGTTGACGGTGATCAGCCCGGGTGCCGGGTTGGCGCCGCCGCCGGTCACCGCGTTGAACCCGAAGGTCACCGTGCCGCCCGGGTTGATCCGGGCGTTGTACGACTCGTTCCGGGCGGTCACCGTGGCGCCGGCCTGGGTCACCCTGGCCAGCCACGCCTCGCGCACCTTCTGGTCGCCGGTGAACGCGAACCGGGCGGTCCAGCCCTGCACCGCCGTCGGGCCGGTGTTGCGGATGGTGACCTGGGCGGTGAAGCCGGCACCGCCGTGCCAGCTGCCGTAGTTGGTGTACGTGACCGCGCAGGTGGGCGCCGGCACCGCCCCGGCCTCGCCCTGGTCGGCCAGGAACGAGGCGATCCAGGCCAGCGCCGAGTTCCAGTTGATCGCCACCTCGTTTGTCGCGTACGAGTTGATGTCGTCGACGTAGCAGAACATCGGGGCGCAGCCGGCGAGCAGTTGCGCCGCGAAGGGATCCTCCAGGTTGGCGTTGGCGCCGCCGGCGATCGATCCGGCGGGCGGGTTGGGCAGCGCCGGGTCCAGCTGGTTGGCGAAGATCCGGCTGTGCTGGTTGCGGGCCGCCCGGTCGCCCCAGCCGGTCACGTACGAGATGTTGAGCGCGTTGCGGCCGAGGATGTAGTCCATCGCCTGCACCGCGCCGTCCCGGTACCGGGCGTCCCGGGTCAGGTCGTACGCGGTGGCCAGCACCACCGCGTTGTTGATGATGTTGCTGTTCGCGCCCCAGAAGTAGCTGCCCCGGTCGCCCGGCATGGGCAGCCCGTACGCCTGGCCGCCCAAGGTCGCCAGGTATCGGTCGGCGGCGGCGGTCACCGAGGCGCGCACCCGCGCCAGGTCGGCGGCGGGCAGCCCGTTCGGCACGGTGGCCAGGTCGAGCCGGCCGAGCGCGGCGGTGCTGGCCCAGCCGAAGCCCTGGGCCCCGAAGACCTCGCCGGTGTGGTGCGGGGACGCGGTCAGGTCGGCCAGGTAGGCCTGCTCGCCGGTGGTCAGGTACAGCTCCACCGCGGCCCAGTAGAACTCGTCGCTGACGTCGGCGTCGCTGTAGGCGCCGCCCCCGTTGCCGTCCTGCGGGTCGGCGTAGCGGCTGGGGTTGGCCTCGGCGGCCGCGTACGCCGTCCGGGCCGCGGTGGCGCAAAGGGCGGCGAAGGCCGCGTCGTACGGGGCGTAGAGCCGGGCGCACTGGGCGGCCGTGGCGGCCAGGTTGAGGGTGGCCGCGGTGGACGGCGGGTGCAGCTCGCGGGGCTGGGCGTCCTCGTGCGGCAGCAGCGGCAGCCCGGTCCAGTTCCGGTCGTGCACCTTGTGGTGGGCCATTCCGGCGAGCGGCTCGCCGGCCGGCACCTGCATGCGCAGCAGGAACTCCAGCTCCCAGCGGGCCTCGTCGAGGATGTCCGGCACGCCGTTGCCGCGCTCGGGCACCCGCAGGCTGCCGTCGCCGAGCGCCGCGCCGCCGGCCGCGGTGGGCGCGGTCTTGGTCCGCTCGAAGGTGTTCAGCAGCTGGTAGGTGGCGATGCCGCCGTTGACCACGTACTTGCCGTGGTCGCCGGCGTCGTACCAGCCGCCGCGCACGTCCAGCCGGTGGTCGCAGACGCCGGGCTGGCAGGGCACGTCGGTGTCGCCCTGGTTGGGGGCGACGCCCAGGTGCCCGGCCGGGCGGGCGTACTCGGGGCCGATCAGGTCGCCGTCGATGGCGATGCCGCTGCGCTGGGCGTAGAAGAACTGGAGCGAGTCGGCGCGCAGCCGGTCGTAGAGGGTGCCGGAGATGTCGAACGGGTGGCTGGTCTCGCCGTCGACGGTCAGGGTCAACCCGGCGCCCGGGGTGCGGTACGCGGAGAAGTCGAGGGTCTGCACCTGCTGCCCGGAGGCGGCGTCCAGCCCGCGCGGGGTGGTGCTGCCGGTGGCCAGCACGGCGCCGGCGGCGGAGCGCAGTTCCCAGGGCAGCGGGTCGCTCGCCCCGGTCACCACGGTGGCGTGCTTGGGCCCGCCGGGCAGGTAGCCGACCTGGTTGACCCGCACCCGCGGGCCGGTGTCCGGCTCGTACGGCGCGGGCGGCTCGCCACCGCGCAGCGACACGTCGTCCAGGCAGACGGTCTGCTCGTCGGCGCTGCCGCCCACCTGGAAGATCAGCTGGGCGCTCGGGTTGTCGGCCGGCGCCGTGAAGGTCTTCTCGACCCGCTGGGCGGTGCCGGTGGCGGTGGCGGTCACGCTGGCGTACGTGGTGTAGGGGGCGCTGCCCAGTTGCAGCACCGCGGTGACCGCGCTGCCGGGGGTGGCGGCGACGTCGAAGCCGAGGGTGTACTCGGCGCCGGCGAGCAGCGGCACCCCGTCCTGACCGATGCCGGCGTCCCACGGGTTGGCCAGCCCGGCCGGGACGGTGGCGCAGAGCCGCCCGTCGGTCACCGCGAGCGGGCCGGTGCCGTAGGAGAACCAGGGGGAGACACCGGCGCTGAAGTCGCCGTTGTCGATCTGCTCGGGGGCGTCGGGCGGGGGATCGGCGTGGGCCGCGCCGGCGCTGGCGCCGGTCAGGGCCAGGGTGGTGGCCGCGGCGAGCAACGCGAGGCGGCGTCGGGATGGCGTCACGGGGTGTCCTTCCGGGACGGCGGGGACGGAGATGCGACGGTGGTGGCGACCTGGGAGCGCTCCCAGTCATCGGCTCGATGTTTCCAGCGTCCGGCCGCCGTGTCAATCGATCCTGTTTGATGGCGCACCGGTCCCCCCGGCAGTGAGATTCGCCGCGCCACGCCCGGCCGTCCTGATCTCCTAGAGACAACTGCGCCCTTCTCCTGGCAGGCTGCCTCCCATGACCCTGAAGCTGCGTTCCGTGGGAACGAGCGACCGTGGGCTGATCCGCAGCGGGAACCAGGACGCCCTGCACGCCGGGACCTGGCTGGTCGCCGTCGCCGACGGCATGGGCGGGATGGCGGCCGGTGACCTGGCCAGCGCGATCACCATCGACGCCGTCGCTCCGCTGGACGTGGAGACCCCGGAGGACGCGCTGGTGGCCGCGCTGCAGAGCGGCATCGAGCTGGCCACCGCGCGGATCCGCCAGGCGGTCAGCGAGGATCCGGAGCGGCAGGGCATGGGCACCACGTTGACCGCCCTGCTCTTCGCCCGGACGGGCAGCTGCCTGGCCCTGGCCCACGTCGGCGACTCCCGGGCCTACCTGTTCCGGGAAGGGGTGCTCAAGCAGATCACCCGGGACGACACCTACGTGCAGATGCTCGTCGACCAGGGACTGATCACCCCCGACCAGGCCAGCAGCCACCCCCGCCGGGCGGTGGTCACCCAGGCGTTGCAGGGCGACGAGGTCTCCCCGACGTACGCCACGATGGTGCCCTGGGCCGGCGACCGTTGGCTGCTGTGCAGCGACGGGCTCTCCAACGTGGTCCGGCCGGACACCCTCGCGGAGGTGCTCGCCGGCCACCCGGACCGGGCCGAGTGCGCCCGGAAGCTGATCGACCTGGCGCTGCGCGCGGGCGGCCCGGACAACGTCACCGTGGTGATCGCCGACGTGGTGGAGGAGTGAACGGGCGAACCAGCCCGCTCAGCGGCGGCGCGGAGTGGTGCGCCGGGTGGGCTCGGCCGTGGTCGGGTCCTCCGGCCAGGGGTGGCGCGGGTAGCGGCCGCGCAGCTCCGCCCGCACCCGCGGATACCCGGACCGCCAGAACGACGCCAGGTCGGCGGTGACCGCCACCGGGCGCCCGGCCGGGGAGAGCAGGTGCAGCAGCACCGGTACCCGGCCGTCGGCGATCCGCGGCGCGTCCCGCCAGCCGAAGGTCTCCTGGAGCTTCACCGCGAGCACCGGCGCGGCCGGATCGGCGTAGTCGACCCGGATCCGGGAGCCGCTGGGCACGGTGATCCGCTCCGGGGCCAGCTCGTCCAGCCGGGCCGCCCGCGCCCAGGGGAGCAGCCGGCGCAGCGCCGCGGCGACGTCCACCCGGGCCAGGTCGGCCCGGCGCCGGGCGGTGGCCAGTTCCGGCCCGAGCCAGTCGGGGGCGGCGGCGAGCAGCGCCTCGTCGGTCACGTCCGGCCAGTCCGCGCCGAGCGCCCGCCGGCAGAACGCCAACCGCTCGCGCAGCGCCCGCGCCGCCGGGGTCCAGTCCAGCAGGCCGAGGCCGGTGCGGCGCAGCCCGGTGAGCAGCGCCGCCGCGACCGCCTCCGGGTCGGGTCGGGCCAGCGGCCGCTCGACCAGCTCGACCGCGCCGAGCCGGACCACCTCGCGGGCCACCACGTCGCCGCCGGACCAGGCGACCTCCCGCTCGGTGCGCAGCAACGGGCCGGCCGCCTCCCGGGCGGTCGTCTCGTCCAGCGGGGTGGCCAGCCGCACCCGGGCGGTCGGCGCACCGGGGGAGCGGTCCGCGACGGCGACCGCCAGCCAGGTGGACCCGCCCAGCGCCGACCCGGGCGTCAGCTCCGCGGCGGTCCCGCCGGTCATCAGGTACGCCGAGCCGCCCGGCCGGCGCACCCGGGCCAGCCGCTCCGGGTGGGCCAGCCCGACCAGCAGCCCGGCGGCCAGGTCGTCCGGCAGCCGGTCCGGCCCGCGTCCCGGCGCGCCCGGTCCGGTCGACGCGCCGCCCCGCCCGGCGGAACGGCGCTCCCGGTCGGCCCCGGGTCTGGTCGCCGGGTGCTGCCGGCCCGCGCTCGACCCCGCCGCGGCCGGTGCGGCGGGCAGGGCGGCGCGCAGCCGGCGTACCTCGGCCCGCCAGCGGGCGGTGGCACCGGGATCGGCGCCCGCGCGCAGCCGGCGCCAGGCGGCGGCCAGGTCGTCGCCCGGTCCGGCCACGGTGTCCTCGGCGAGCAACGCCACCACCTCGGCCGCGCGGTCCGCGCCGACCCGGTCGGCGCCGTCCAGCAGCGCCCTCGCCAGCCGGGGGTGGGTGCCGACGGCGGCGATCGCCCGGCCCCGGTCGGTGATCCGGCCGTCCGGGTCGACCGCGCCGAGGGCCACGAGGGTCTCCCGGGCCACCGCCAGCGCCGCCGCCGGCGGGGGATCGGGCAGGGCCAGCCCGGCGCCGTCCGGCCGCCCCCAGGCCGCCAGCTCCAGCGCGAACCCGGTCAGGTCGGCGGTGGCGATCTCCGGCGCCGGCTGGGCGGCCAACCGTTCGTGGGTCGCCGCCGACCAGCAGCGGTAGACGTACCCGGGCGCCTCCCGGCCGGCCCGGCCGGCCCGCTGGGTGGCCGCCGCGCGGGACACCGGCACGGTGACCAGCGCGCCGAGCCCGCGCGCCAGATCCGTGCGGGCCACCCGGGCCAGCCCGGCGTCCACCACCACCCGGACCCCGGGCACGGTCAGGCTGCTCTCCGCCACCGCGGTCGCCAGCACCACCCGACGCCGGTCCGCCGGGCGCAGCGCGGCGTCCTGCTCGGCGCCCCGCTGCCGGCCGTGCAGCGCCAGCACCGCCACCTCGTCGCGCAGCTCGGCCAGCCGGGCGGTGACGGCGGCGATCTCGCCGGCGCCGGGCAGGAAGACCAGCAGGTCCCCGTCGCGCTCGCGCAGCGCCCGCCGGACGGTGGCCGCGACGTGGTCGAGCAGCGCCCGGTCGACCGGACCGGCGCCGGGCGCGACCACCGGCCGGGGTGGCGGGGCCCAGATCCGGGTCACCGGGTGCAGCGCCGCCGGAGCCCGGACCACCGGCGCCGGGCCGCGCGCACCGCCGAGCAGCGCGGCGAACCGGTCCGCCTCCGGGGTTGCCGACATCGCCAGCAGCCACAGGTCGGGGCGGAGCGCGGCGCGGGCCTCGACCGTGAAGCCGAGCGCCAGGTCGGCGTCGAGGTGCCGCTCGTGGCACTCGTCGAGCAGCACCGCCCCGGTGCCGGCCAGTTCCGGATCGTGGTGCAGCCGGCGCACCAGCAGCCCGGTCGTCACCACCTCGACCCGGGTGTGCGGGCCGACCCGCCGCTCGCCGCGCACCGCGTACCCGATCCGGTCGCCGACCCGCTCGCCGAGCAGCGCCGCCATCCGGCGGGCCGCCGCCCGGGCGGCCACCCGGCGCGGCTGGGCGACCAGCACCCGACCGGACACCTCGTCGGCCACGGCCAGCGGGGCGAGCGTGGTCTTGCCGGTGCCCGGCGGCGCCACCAGCACCCCGGCCCCGGTCGCCCGCAGCGCCGCCACCAGTTCCGGCAGCGCCGGCCGGACCGGCAGGTCGAGGGGCACGTCACGGAGCACGGCCCAGTCTCGCACCGCGCCGGGGTCGTCAGTCGGGGTGTACCCGGTGCAGGCCGCTGAGGAAGGCGTGCCAGGCCGGCCGCGGGAAGGCCAGCACCGGCCCGCCCCGGTCCTTGCTGTCCCGCACGGCGACCCGACCGTCGGCGGCGGCGACCTCGACGCAGTTGCCGTTGCCCACGCTGCGCGTGCTGGTGCGCCACTGGGCCCGGGTCAGGTCGAGCGCGGTCATCGCGGTACCCCTCGTCTGTGCCGGCGTGCCGCACCCGAGGCGGTCACGCAAAGTAACGAGAAGCCTCCTCCAGGCGGGCCAGCGAGGCCGCCGGAGGCAGTGCCGCGCGGCTCAGCTCCTCGTGCACCAGGCTATACCCGCGGACCTGAGCCTCCTCCTCCAGAGCCAGCCCTGTACTGAGGTTTTCCAGGTAGACCACGGCGGCGTCGGCGGCGTCGGGAAAGGTCAGCACGACGTACGGCGAGTTCATCGCCGGGTGCCCGCCGGCGGTGAAGGGAAGTACCTGCAGGGTTACGTTCGGTAGTTGGGCCATCCGGCCGAGGTGGGCCAGTTGGGCCGCCATCACGGCGTTGCCACCGATCGGCCGGCACAGCACCGCCTCGTTCAGCACCACCGACAACTCGACCGGGTTCTCCCGGTGCAGCACGTACTGCCGGTGCATCCGGGCGGCGACCTTGCGCTCGATGCCCTCCTCGCCGGCGGTCAACCGGTAGACCTCCCGGGCGTACGCCTCGGTCTGCAGCAGCCCGGGCACCGCCTCGGCCTCGTACGTCCGCAGCGTCGCCGCCTCCGCCTCCAGTCCGACGTAGAACTCGAACCAGTCCGGCAGCACGTCGCTGTACTTCTGCCACCAGCCGCGTTGCTGCGCGCCGCGGGCGATCTCGATGAGCGCCTCGGCGTCCGCGCCGGTGACCCGGTAGAGCGCCAACGCCGCCCGGACGTCGCGCGGCTTGATGCCGATCTGGGCGGTCTCGATCCGGGACAGGTTGCTCTTGGACATGTCCAGTTGCCGGGCGGCGACGTCGAGGGTCATGCCCGCGCGCTCGCGCAACTGGCGCAGTTCCCGGGCGATACGGCGGCGGCGGACGGTGGGGCTGGCGGTCACCCTCCGAGTCTGTCACGACAAGATCCGCAGGTCGCGCCAGCACGGATTGCAACTGCCGGAAACGGGAGTTGCGTTGCAGTTGTGGTGGGTGCATCCTTTCCCGGTCGCGAGCACTGTGGACGGACGCCCGGGAGGAACGGTTGCTCATCGCCGACGAGTTCTTCCTGGTCGCCCACAACGACAGTCGCGGCAAGGCGAGACTCAACCCGACGGCGACCGGCCTCGGCCTCGCCGGTGGCCTGCTCGGCGAACTGGTCCTGTCTGGACACCTCACCGTCTCCGCCGGGATGGTCAGGGTGCTGGACCGCCGCCCGCCGGCGGACGCGCTCGCGCACACGGTGCTCGACCAACTGGTCGGCGAGTACCAGCACCAGGCGGTGCGGACCTGGCTGAGCTTCCTGGCGCAGACCGCGGTCGGCTCGGTGGGGGAGCGGCTGGCCCGGGCCGGGGTGCTGCGCCGGCAGGAGAGCCGGCGGCTGCTGCGCACCACCGTCAGCTACCAGCCGGTCGACCTCAACGCCGCGGCCTGGCCGGCCACCCGGCTGCGCGCCCTGCTGGAACGGCCCGAGCCGCCCAGCGTGCCGGACGCGGTGCTGCTCGGGCTGATCGCCGCCGCCGGGCTGACCCGCGAGGTGCTCTGGAGCGCCGGCCCCCGCGCCCACCACCGGTTGGGCGTGCTCGTCCCGGCGCTGCCCACGCCGCTGAAGGATCTGGTCGCGCACACCGAGGCGGCCGTCGGCGCCGCGGTGCTGCGTGGCGTGCCCTGATCGCACCTGTCCCCGACCCCCTCGACACCGGAGCAGCCCATGCCGTCGACAGCGACGATCGAACGACCGAGCAACGTCTCCGAGGCACTGGCCCGCGGCCGGCTGGGCGTCCCCTCGGTGATCTTCTTCGTCCTCTCCGCGGCGGCGCCGCTGACCGTGGTGGCCGGCGTGGTCACCACCGGCTACGGGGTCATCGGGGTCACCGGCATCCCGCTGGCGTTCCTGGTGGTCGCCGCCGTGCTCGGGCTCTTCTCCGTCGGCTACGTGGCGATGGCCCGGCGGGTGGCCAACGCGGGCGCCTTCTACGCGTACATCTCGCGCGGGCTGGGCCGGCCGGCCGGCGTGGGCGCGGCCTGGGTGGCCCTGATCGCCTACAACGCGCTCCAGGTCGGGCTCTACGGCACCGTCGGCGTCGCCGCCGAGCCGGTGCTGGACCGGCTCTTCGGCTCGCATCCGGACTGGTGGGTGGTGGCACTCGCGGCCTGGGCCGTGGTCGCCGCGCTCGGCGTGCTGCGGGTGGACGTCAACGGGCGGGTGCTGGCCGCGCTGCTGGTCGCCGAGATCGCGGTGATCCTCGTCTTCGACCTCGGGCAGCTGGCCAACCCGGCCGGCGGCTCGGTCAGCCTCGCCGCCCTGTCGCCGGAGAATCTCGCCGGGCCGGGCGTCGGCGCGGTGCTGGTGCTGGCCATCCTGGGCTTCGTCGGATTCGAGTCGGCGGTGGTGTTCAGCGAGGAGAGCAAGGACCCGCGCCGGACGGTGCCGCTGGCCACCTACCTCTCGGTGGCCATCATCGCCGCCGTCTACGCGCTCTCCTCGTGGAGCATGACGGTCGCCGTGGGACCGGACCGGATCGTCGCCGAGGCGGGTGAGCAGAGCGTCGGGCTGATCTTCAACCTGGCCGGCGCGCACCTCGGCGACACCGCCGTCACCATCGGCCAGGCGCTCTTCCTGACCTCGGTGCTGGCCGCGATGATCTCCTTCCACAACACCACCGCCCGGTACGCCTTCGCCCTCGGCCGGGAGCGGGTGCTGCCGGCAGTGTTCGGGCAGACCGCACCGCGTACCGGGGCGCCGCGGGCGGCGTCGCTGGCGCAGAGCGTGCTCGGCCTCGCGGTGATCGTGCTCTACGCGACCAACGGCTGGGACCCGGTGGTGCAGCTGTTCTACTGGTGCGGCACGAGCGGCGGCTTCGGGGTGCTGCTGCTGATCGCCGCCACCTCGATCGCGGTGATCGCCTTCTTCGCCCGCTCCGGCGGGGCGGAGACCCGCTGGCGTCGGGCGGTCGCCCCCGGGTTGGCCGCCCTGGCGTTGCTGGTGGTCGTGGCGCTGGCGGTGGACAACTTCGCCGCCCTGCTCGGGGTGGCACCGGACTCGCCGCTGCGCTGGGCGGTGCCCGCCGCCTACGTGGGCGCCGCCCTGCTCGGGGTGCTCTGGGCGCTGGTGCTGCGCCGTCGCCGTCCGGACACGTACGCCCGGATCGGTCTGGGCGCGCAGAGCACCGCGGCGCTGGTGGCGCCCGCCGGCGACCCGGCCGGCGCGGAGCCGCGGTGACGACCGGGGCGGCCGTGCGGCGGCTCGGGCCGGCCGAGACCGCGCTGGTGGCCGGGCGGATCGCGGAGGCGTTCATGGTGCTCGACGCGACCCGGTGGCTGGTGCCCGACGCCACCCGGCGCCGGGCCGCGCTGGCCGGGCACTTCGAGATCCTGGTCGACCACGCGATGCGGCACGGCCTGGTCCACGGCAGCGCGGACCTGGCCGCCGTCGCGGTGTGGTTCCCCTCGGTCGGCGAGCCGGCCCCGCCACCGGAGAACTACGCCGCCCGGCTGGCGGCGGCCTGCGGTGAGTGGACCGAGCGCTTCGCCCACCTCGACGAGCTCTTCGCCGCCAACCACCCGCACCCGGACCACCACCACCTGGCGTTCCTCGCGGTGCGTCCGGACCGGCAGGGGCAGGGCCTCGGTACGGCGCTGCTGCGGCACCACCACACCTGGCTGGACGCCAACGGCGTGCCGGGCTACCTGGAGGCGAGCAGCGAGCGCAGCCGCGACCTGTACGCGCGGCACGGCTACCGGGTGGGGGAGCCGTTCCGGCTGCCGGACGGCACCCCGTTCTGGCCTATGTGGCGGGACCCCCGCTGACCGGCACCGGGCCGCCGGGTCACTCCGACCCGGCGACCCGGTGGCCGGACACGACGGTGGCCGGGCCCGCCGACCCGGCCACCGTCCACCACCCCTCTAGTACGTGCCGTCGAGCTGCCCGCGCAGCTTGGTCAGCGCCCGGGCCAGCAGCCGGGAGACGTGCATCTGCGAGACGCCGATCTGCTCGGCGATCTGCGACTGGGTCAGGTTGCCGTAGAAGCGCAGGGTGAGGATCTTCTGCTCGCGCTCGTCCAGCGTGGCGAGCGCCGGGCCGAGGGCCACCCGCAGCTCGGCCAGCTCGAACTCGCCGTCCTCGCCGCCGAGCATGTCGCCCAGCTCGGTGGCGCGGTCGCCGTCGCCGGTCGGGGTGGACAGGGACACCGCGTTGTATGCGCGGGCGCCCTCCAGGCCCTCCAGCACCTCTTCCTCGGTGATCTTGAGGTGGGCGGCGATGTCGGCGACCGTCGGCGAGCGGCCGAGGGTCTGCAGCAGCGAGCTGTTCGCGTCGGAGATGGCCAGCCGCAGCTCCTGCAGCCGGCGGGGCACCCGGATGTCCCAGGTGCGGTCCCGGAAGTGCCGCTTGAGCTCGCCGATGATGGTGGGGATCGCGTAGCCGGCGAAGTCGACGCCGCGGGACGGGTCGAACTTGTCGATCGCCTTGATGAGGCCGACGGCGGCGGTCTGCGCCAGGTCGTCGGTGGGCTCGCCGCGCCCGCTGTAGCGGTGGGCGAGGTGGTTGGCGAGCGGTAGCCAGGCCTCGATCGCCCTGTCGCGCAGTGCGGCCCGCGACGGGTGGTTGGCGGGCAGTGCGGCCATCGCGTTCAGCAGGTCGGCGGCGCTGTCGGTGAGCGACCGCGGGTCGAGCTTTTCGGTGGTGGGTGTGCTCGTCGCCTGCTCGCTGATCGTTGGCGCGGTCATGGGTGGTCCTCCCTGCACCTCGTCCGCGGATATGAGACGTGACGCTTTGGTTTAGCTTCAGATGGGCCGTTCGGGACTCACCTTAGCCTGATCGGCTTGGCCAAAGCTAGCCGAAAGTACGATGTACTTAAGTAATCTTCCGCCATCAAGGGCGCGAACTGGACAGAACGCTGCGTGATTGTGAGGGCGGTTACCGGTTCGGTCGTCCGACTCGCCGCCGTCCGGGCATCCGCCGCCGCCGGACCGCTCGGCCACCGCGGTGCGCCAACCGGGCAGCCGGCAACCCGACATGTCGGCAGGAGTGTCGACTTTCCGTCGTTGTCCCATCGACGGGACCGGCCTAGCGTCGCTGTGTACCCGTCCGGTTTCGGAGGCGTCGTGCTCGATCCAGCCGCTCCCCAGCTCGTGGTGAACAGCCGTGCGCTCTACTTCAGCTGGCTGCCGGCCGACCCGGACGCGGTCGCGGCGCTGGTTCCGCCGGGGCTGCGCCCCCGGCCGGACCGGCAGGTCTTCATGAACCAGTACGTGGTCGAGGACGACACCCAGACGTCCGGCTTCGGGGCATACTCGCTGACCTATCTCGGGGCGTCGCTGAGCGGGGTGGACGCGCCCGGGGGCACCAGCCCCGGCGGCTGGTGGACGCAGTACGTGACCTCCAGCCAGCGGGTGCGCGAGTACGGCGTCGCCCGGGGCGCCCCGGCGGTGCTCGGCCGGACCACCATCGACGTGCACGGCGGCCACCTGGTCGCCGAGACCGAGATCGACGGGGTGCCGCTGATCCGGGCCCGGTGCCAGGTCGGGGAGACCGGCAGCCTGATCAGCAGCGGGCACCACCGCTACTTCACCGCCCGCGACGGCCAGCTGCTCAGCTCGGTGTACCCGTACATCGCCGAACCGGTCACCCCGTTCGTCATCGAGTCGGTGGAGTTCCTCGAACCGGGCCACCCCAGCTACGCGCTCCGCCCGGCCAACCCGCTCACCATCGGCTTCGGGTTCTACGCGCCGCGCGCCTCGTTCGCCTATCCCGGCGGCTTCAGCACCTACCCCGGTGGCGGCCACCCGGTGCATCCCGGCGCGGGGGCGGAGCGGGTGAAGCCGCAGCGCGGCGGTGACCGCTCACCCGCGGTTCACCAGGTACCGGCCCGCCGGGCCCGCAGCGGCCTGCCGTCCGGGTCGTAGACCAGCCGGTACGCGGGCAGCGCCCAGGCCCGGGTGTACCAGCGCAGCCGCTCCGGCCGGTGCGGGCGCAACCGCCCCGGGGGACGGGGGCCGACCCGGCCGGTGTCGTACCACCGTTGCAGGGCGTCGGCGGCGGCGGTGATCGTCGCGACCGCGTCGGCCGGGTCGAGGAGGTCCGCGTCCTCGCCGCCGTCCGGGTCCCGGTCCAGGTGTTCGCGCCACAGCCGCAACCGCAGCTCCCGGGCGAAGACCCGGGCGCCGTCGCCCTGCCCGGCCGGGTCGGTCGGCTCCCGCTCGTCGCGGGTCTCGTCCAGCACCGCGCAGGACAGCTCGCTGTCGTGCGTCCAGGATCGACGGTTGAAGTTGTCGCTGCCCACGCTGGCCCAGACGTCGTCGACCACGCAGACCTTGGCGTGTACGTACACCGGCGCGCCGGAGTGGTTCTCCAGGTCGAAGACGTGCACCCGGTCCGGCGCCGCCTGCTCGCACAGCGCCAGCGCCTGCTCCCGACCGACCGTGTTCGGCGGCAGCGCCAGCCGGCCGTCCACATCGGGGTATCGGGGGACCACCGCCACCAGGTGCAGCTCGGGGTTGTCGCGCAGGGCCCGGGCGAACAGCTCGGCCACCTCGCGGGACCAGAGGTACTGGTCCTCCAGGTAGATCAGCCGGCGGGCCCGGCGGACCGCCTTGGTGTAGCCGCGGGCCACCGTGCGCTCCCCGTCCGGGGCGAAGGAGTACCGGGGCCGCACGGCGGGGTAGGTGCGCAGCACCTGGATGTGGTGCGGGCCACGGGGCGGCGGGTCGGCCGGCCGTTCGGGCAGCGGGTCGGGACGCAGGTCCGCCCTGCGCAGCCGGTCCCGCAGGTAGGCCGTCGGGTTCTCCGAGTCCAGCGGCATCGGGTCGGTCCACCGCTCGCGGAACACCGTGTCCAGCGCCCCGACCACCGGGCCGCGCAGCGCGAGCTGCACGTCGTGCCAGGGCGGCCGGTCGCCGTAGCGGGCCGACATCCGCACCGCCTGCGGATCGCCCCGGTGCGCGGCGTCGTCCCGCCGGCTGTGGCACAGGTCGATCCCGCCGGCGAACGCCACGTCCCGCTCCGGCGCGCCGGGGTGCCGCAGCACCACCAGCTTCTGGTGGTGCGACCCGCCCCGGCGGACCCGCTGGTCGAGCAGCACCTCGCCGCCGGCCGCGGAGACGGCCTCGCTGAGGTCCCGGTTCTCCTCCTCGCTGTACGCCAGCGCGTCGAGGTGGGACCGCCAGATCAGGCCCTTGACGACCACCCCGCGCTGCGCGGCCCGGGCGAACAGCTGGGCCACCGTCGGGCCGTCCGGGCGCAGCCGCTGGTCGGGATCGCCCCGCCAGTCGGTGAACCAGAGATGGTCACCGGCGTCCAGTGCGGTCACCTCGTCGACCAGCCGGTCGAAGTAGGCGGCGCCGTGAATTAGCGGCTCGGCAAGGTTTCCGCTGGTCCAGACGGGTAACTCAGACATCGGGTTGGCGCGTTCCGGTGCGGTGAGGAACCAGTCCCGCAACCGCGCCGCTCCAGCCCTCCGGAGGTCGACCACGTCCTCACGGTAGGACCCCCGCCGGAGGTCCGCACGCCGGCCGGCACCGCGCCGACCCGGCGGCACCCCCGGCACCCGTAGCCGACACGACGCGAACAACCGAGGAGGCCACACCATGCCCGGCGAGACGACGAACCCCGTGACCGAGTACCGCGAGCAGGCGGTGGAGAGTGAGCGGGGTGCGCTGGTGGCCGTGTTGGTGATGGTGATCCTCGGCGTCGCGGGCATATTCGCCGTGTCCTGACACTGGACCCTCTGACGGAGGTGAGCGCCCCGGCCCGACCGGGGCGCTCACCACTGCGCCGGTCAGGGCCGGGGGCCCTGGCCCTCGGTGTGCGGCAACCGCTGCGCCGGGATGACGCCGAGCTTGCCGGCCTGGAAGTCCTCGAACGCCTGGATCAGCTCGTCGCGGGTGTTCATCACGAACGGGCCGTAGTGTGCCACCGGCTCCCGGATCGGCTCACCGCCCATGATGTAGAGCTCCAGCGTCGGGGTGTGGCTGTCCTGCCGGGCGTCCGCGGCGAACCGGAGCGCGTCGCCCGGGCCGTGCACGGCGAGCTGGCCGGTGTGCACCGGGCGCGCGTCGGCGCCGACCGTGCCGCGCCCGGCGAGCACGTAGACCAGGGCGTTGAAGTCCGGCCGCCAGGGCAGGTCGACCTGCGCCCCCGGCTGGACCGTCACGTGCGTGACGGTGATCGGGGTGTGCGTGGAGCCCGGCCCCCGGTGGCCGGCGACCTCGCCCGCGATCACCCGGATCAGCGCGCCGCCGTCCGGCGTGGTGAGCAGGGCGGATTCCCGGCCGCGGATGTCCTGGTACTTCGGCGGGATCATCTTCGCCACCCGGGGCAGGTTGACCCAGAGCTGGGTGCCGTGGAACAGCCCGCCGCTGACCACCAGGTGCTCCGGCGGGGCCTCGATGTGCAGCAGGCCGCTGCCGGCGGTCATCCACTGGGTGTCGCCGTCGGTGATGGTGCCGCCGCCGCCGTGCGAGTCCTGGTGGTCGAAGATGCCGTCGATGATGTAGGTCACCGTCTCGAAGCCGCGGTGCGGGTGCCAGGGCGTGCCCTTCGGCTCGCCGGGGGCGTACTCCACCTCGCCCATCTGGTCCAGGTGGATGAACGGGTCCAGCTCGCTCATCGGCACGCCGGCGAAGGCCCGGCGGACCGGGAAGCCCTCGCCCTCGTAGCCGCTCGGCGCGGTGGTCAGCCGGCGGACCGGCCGGAAGGTGGTGGACTCGTCGAGCCGGGGCAGGCGGGGCAGGACGAGCACGTTGTCGACGGTGATGGCGGGCATCGCGGGCTCCTTAGCTGTCGCTGTCGTCAGGGGTGGTCGACGCGTCGCGTTCGGCGCGTAGGCGCCGGCCGAGCCGCTCGAAGACCCGGGTGAGGCAGGCGACCTCGGCGTCGTCGAGGTCGTCCATCAGGTGGGTGCGGACCGACTTCAGGTGGTGCGGGGCGGCCTCGCGCAGGGTGAGCAGCCCGGCGGCGGTGAGCACCGCCTCGCTGCCGCGCCGGTCGTCCGGGCAGGGTTGCCGGGCCACCAGGCCGCGCTTCTGCATGGACGAGATCTGGTACGTCAGCCGGCTCGGCGAGAAGACCAGCCGGCTGGCCAGGTCACCCATCCGCAGCCGCTGCCCCGGCGCCTCGGAGAGCAGCACCAGCACGTGGTAGTCGGCGAAGCTCAGCTCGCTGTCGGCGCGCAGATCGTCCTCAAGCTGGGTGAACAGCCGTTGGCTGGCCTCGATGTACGCGCGCCAGGCGGTGAGTCGGGCGCTGTCCAGGCTCTCGGTCACGCCACCAGAGTAGCACTATTTCAAATTTTGACTAGTGGCCTCCACCTCGGGACCTGCCGAGTCTCGGCCGCCGGTCACAGCGGGGTCGTGCAGCTTTGAACGAACAGCCCGGAAGCGGTGCGGACGCGACGCTGTTCCGCGTGCGACAGTCCGGACACGGCGACGGCCCCGGAGGAGGTCCCCGGGGCCGTCGCGGCGGTCTGGGAATGCCGGTCAGGCCGGCTGCTGGCGGGGTCCGGTCAGGTGCATCCGGCCCAGCAGCTGGCGGGCCTGCTCGGCGAACTGGACGTCGACGATGACCGCGTACTGGCCGGCGCGCAGCGAGCTCGCCGAGGTGAAGTCGCGCTGTCCGCCGGTCATCGCGTGCGCCACCGCGCCGAAGACCGCACCCCAGATCGCGCCGATCACCAGGCCGACCAGGATCACCGCCAGCCAGTTGCCGACCGTGAAGATGCCGAAGAGCAGCCCGATGAAGAGGCCGAACCACGCCCCGGTGCCGGCGCCGACGAGCCCGGCCCGTCCGGTCGTCATCCGGCCGAGCACCGTCTCGACCAGGGTGAGGTTGGTGCCCACGATGGCGCTGTGCTCCACCGGGAACCGGTTGTCCGCCAGGTAGTCCACCACCCGCTGGGCGGCCGGATAGTCCGGATACGAGCCGATCGTCACGGTGGGTGGGCCCGTCTCCGGCCCGTGTCCGTCGCCGCCGGGCGCCGCCACGCGGCCTGCCGGACCGGACGGGAGGGTCTCGCCGCCGGGCATCCCGGGACGCCAGGCCGAGCTGGGATTGGTCATGAGCGTCCTCCTTCGTGAAGACGTTGCCTTCCCCGCGGGGCCCGCCGGTAACTCCGCCCCGGCCACGGATGCGGCGGCGACCGCGGGGGCTCCCGCCGGGGAGGCCCTCGGGCGGGGCGGGTCAGGACCGGGGGGAAGCGTCCCGCAGGTAGGCGGCGGTGGCCGCGTCGGCGGGAAGGAACGACTCGACGGCGAGCTCCTCGACGGTCACGTCGAGCGGCGTGCCGAAGGTCGACACCGTGCTGAGGAAGGTCAGCTCGCCACCGGGGTGGCGCAGCCGCAGCGGCACCACCACCTCGCCCGGGCCGGTCGGCTCGGCCGCGGGCTCCGGCCCGCCGGGATAGCCGCGCAGCTCCTCGTGGAGGGCGGTGAGGTCGGCGTCGCCGGTGAGCGCCGCCTGCCGGCGCAACCGGCCGAGCAGGTGCGCCCGCCACTGGCCGAGGTTGGCGATCCGGGGCGCCAGGCCCGCCGGGTGCAGGGTCAGCCGCAGCGCGTTGACCGGTGGCCGGAGCAGGTCGGCGGCCACCCCCGCGGTGAGCAGCGGCACGGCGGCGTTGCCGGCGACCAGGTTCCACAGCCGGTCCACGGCCACCGCCGGGTACGGCTCGTGCGCGCGCAGCACCAGGGCTACCGCGTCGAGCACCCCGCGTAGCTCCGGCGCGTCCAGCGGCGCCTGCGAGTAGACCGGGGCGTAGCCGGCGGCGCGCAGCAGGCGGTTGCGCTCCCGCAGCGGCACGTCGAGGTGGTCGGCGAGCCGGAGCACCATCTCCCGGCTCGGCACCGAGCGTCCGGTCTCCACGAAGCTCAGGTGCCGGGTGGAGATCTCGGCCTCGGTGCAGAGGGCGAGCTGGCTCAGCCCGCGCCGCTGCCGCCACCGGCGCAGCAGCCCGCCGACCGACGGCTGCCGCTCGTCGACCCCACTGGAGACCACCGCCCGATCCTACGCAGCGCCGCCGGCCCGGGCCGTTCCCGACGGCAGCGCCGGGGAACGGCCCGGGGGTGGGTCAGGTGCAGGCCACGCCGTCGAGCGCGAAGCCGCCCGGCGCGGGCAGGGTGGTGCCGGAGTACGTGCCCTGGAAGCCGACGGTGACCGTGCCGCCGGCGGGCAGGCTGGCGTTCCAGGCGACGTTGCGGACGGTGATCCGGTCGCCGGACTGGCTCCACTCGCCGTTCCAGCCGTTGCTCAGCCGCACCCCGGCGCCGGCGGTGAAGGTGAGCGTCCATCCGCTGCGTGCCGCGCCGTGGTTGGTCACCCGCAGTTCGGCGGTGAACCCGCCCGGCCAGGAGTTCGGCGCGTACGTCACCGCGCAGCCGCCGGTCGGCGGCGGGCTGGTCGGCGGGGGCGTGGTCGGGGGAGCGGTGGTCGGCGGGGGCGTGGTCGGCGGGGTGGTGGTCGGCGGCGTCGTGGTGGGCGGCGCGGTCGTGGGTCCGGCCGCGACGGCCAGGTCGTACGCCCGCTGGGGCACGAACTGGCCGGCCGGGGCGATGCACCCGTCGGCCTCGCCCGGCAGCTTCACCCAGAGGAACGCGTCGATCGCCGGGTCGCCGGTGGCGGTGGTGCTCGGCGTGCCGATCGCCCGGCCGGCGGGGTCGCACCACTCCGAGCCGGCCGGACCGTTGCCGTTGCGGCTGGTGTCGATGACCGCCCTGAGCCGGGACACCCCGGTCGCGGCGATCACCGCCTTGGCGTACGCGACCTCGTCGGCGGTGCGGCGGTAGTTGGAGACGTTCAGCGAGATGCCGTCCGCGCTGTTGGCGATGTCGGCGCCGGTGAGCCGGGCGGCCGCCTCGGCGGGGGAGAGCCAGGCCGAGTGGCCGGCGTCGAAGTAGACCTTCGCGGCGGCCGAGCCGGCCTTGAGCCGCTTGCCGGCGTACGCCATCGAGGCCATCGTCTCGGCCTGCTGGCCGGCGTTCTGGCAGTTGGTCATCAGCGGCAGCACGTCCGGCTCCAGCACGATGGTGGCCGGCCTGCCGGCCAGCCCGGCCGCCACCTGGTCGACCCACTGTCGGTAGGTGGCGTGGTCCGGGGCGCCGCCGCCGCTGGCCCCGCTGCAGTCCCGGTTGGGGATGTTGTAGACCACCAGGATCGGCACCTTGCCGGCGGCGGCCGCCGCGCCGACCAGGGCGTCCACCTCGGCCCGTACGGCCGAGGTGTTGGTGCGGGTGAACCAGCGACCCTGCGGCACGTTCGCGATCCGGTCCCGGATCACGGCGGCCCGCGGGTCACCGGGGTTGGCGGCGACCCAGGCCGCGGCGGCGGTGGCCGGGTCGACGTAGAAGGCCGAATCGGCCGCCGACGCCGCCGGCGCCCGGAGGATGCCGACGGTGGCGGCGACGGTGAGCGCGGCGGCGGCCGCGGCGAGCGCCGGTCTGCTTCTCATGGGCTCTCTCCTGGCTAGATCGACGAGTGACGCTGGAAGCGCTCCCATGCATCGACGTCAACCTACGGCCTGATCGCCGCCATGTGAAGACCCGGTTGCCGCCCGCTCCCGGCGCGGCGCCGGGTGAGCCGGGACAATGCGGGGATGCGTCTGGTCATCACCGCCGACACCCACGTGCCGAAGCGGGCCCGGGACCTCCCGGCGCCGCTCTGGGCGGCGGTCGACGCCGCCGACGTGGTGCTGCACGCCGGGGACTGGGTGGACGAGGCGCTGCTGGACGCGATGCAGGCCCGTTCCCGCCGGCTGGTCGGGGTCTACGGCAACAACGACGGTCCGCCGCTGCGCGCCCGGCTGCCCGAGATCGCCCGGGTGGAGCTGGCCGGGCTGCGGGTGGCGGTGGTGCACGAGACCGGCCCGCGCGCCCGGCGGGAGGAGCGCTGCGCGGCCCGCTTCCCCGACTGTGACCTGCTGGTCTTCGGCCACTCGCACATCCCCTGGGACACCCTGGCCCCCGGTGGCCTGCGGCTGCTCAACCCGGGATCGCCGACCGACCGCCGGGCCCAGCCGTACGCCACCTACCTGACCGCCCGGGTGGTGGCGGGGCGGCTCGACGAGGTCGAGCTGCACCGCCTGCCACCGCGCTGACGGCTCACCGGCCCCGGCCGGTCTCCGCCTGGAGTTCGTCGATCCGCTTCGAGGCCTCCGCCTTGGTCAGCCCCTCCGGCACCTCCGCGTCGGCCTCCCGGGCCAGCGTTGACAGGTACGACTCCTGGGCCGCGGTCGGCGGCTCCTCGCCGGTGACCCACTCGTCCGGGTCCTTGATCGCGCCCCGCGGGTCGGGCTGGCTGCTGCTGCGGTCCGTCATGATCTCCACCTTCCTTCGAACAGGCGTGCCAATACCCGGCCCGGCGCCGATTCATGCGCCCGGCGCCGGTTTCGTCGCGGCCGCGACCCGCCGACATCGGGCACCGCGCCGCCCGGGCACGGGGCGCATACGATCGCCGGGTGACGGCGAGCCGGGCGGGAGTGGTGGTGTCCGGCGCCGGCATCGCCGGCGTGGCGTGCGCCGCGGAGCTGCACCGTGCCGGCATCCCGGTGGAGGTTCGGGAGCGCGGCCGGGTGCCGGGCGGCCGGATGGCGAGCCGGCGCTTCGACGGCCGGCCGGCCGACACCGGCGCCGCCTACCTCACCGTCAGCGACCCGGACTTCGCCGCCGTGGTCGACCGGTGGCGGGCCACCGGCCTGGCCCGCGAGTGGACCGACACCTTCGTGGCGTACGGCGCCGACGGGCGCCGGGAGATGCCGGGCCCGATGCGCTGGGCGGGCTCCGGTCCCTGGTCGAACACCTGGCCCGCGAACTGCCCGTGGTGGTCGACCGGCTGGTGCTCGGCGTCGAGCCGGGCCCGGTGGTCGACGGGCGTCCCTGCGCCGCGGTGGCGCTGGCCATGCCCGGGCCGCAGGCCGCGCTGCTGCTCGACCCGGCGCTAACCCCGCGGCCACCCGGGCCACCCGGGCGCAGCGCTGGTCGCCCTCGCTCGCCGCGGTGCTGCGCTTTCCGACCCGCCGGTGGGCCCGGTTCCGGGGCGCGTTCGTCAACGACCACCCGGTCCTCGGCCTGGTCTGCGACGACGGCGACCGGCGGGGTGACGACGCGCCGGTGCTGGTCGCGCACACCACGCCGGGGTTCGCCGCCGGCCACCTGGCCCAGCCGACCGGGGCCGGCCCGGCCGTCCAGGCGGCCGTCCGGGACCTGCTCGGGCTGCCCGAGCCGGCGGACCTGGTGCACGTGCACCGCTGGACGTACGCCAAGCCGACGGCGCGCGCGGAGGGGACGTACCACCTCGACGCCGACGGCGTCGGGCTGGCGGGGGACGCGTTCGGCCCGCCCCGGGTGCAGAGCGCCTGGCGGTCGGGCCGCGACCTGGGCCGGGCCCTGGTCGACCGGCTGCGCTGACCCGCGGGCGCGCGCGGGCCGTCCACCGGTCGGAGGGCGTGCCGCCGGGTGTCGGGGTGGGCGGAAGGCCGCCCTGGCGGCTGGCAGGCGGGTCAGGCCCGGGCCGCGCCGGCGACCGGCTCGTCCGTCCGCTCCGCCGGGTCGGCGGTGCGCTCGCCCGCCCGGTCCAGCAGTTGCATCACCGGGGTGGCCGCGATCCCGTGCACCACCACCGAGACGATCACCACCAGGCCGACGGTGGCCCAGACCAGTTCCGCCTGCGGGAAGTCCGCCTTCGTGGTGGCGTACGCCAGGTAGAAGAACGAGCCGACGCCGCGGATGCCGAACAGCGCGATCACCCAGTGCTCGGCGGGCCGGCCGGGCGCGCCGCGCAGCGACAGCCAGCCCACCAGCGGGCGGACCAGGAAGACCAGCGCCAGCCCGACCGCGGCGGCCGGCCAGGTCAGCGGGGCGAGCAGGCCGCCGACCACCGCGCCACCGAAGAGCAGCAACAGCAGCACGGTCAGCAGCCGCTCGACCTGCTCGGCGAAATCGTGCAGCACGGAGTGGAACTCGTGGGTGCGCTCGGCGGCCCGGATCGCCCGGGCGGCCACGAACACGGCCAGGAAGCCGTATCCGCCGGCCACCTCCACCAGCCCGTACGCCAGGAAGGTCGCGGCCAGCGCGAGGAACCCCTCGGCGTGCCGGGCCAGCCGGAACGTGCTGGGTGCCCGGAAGAAGAGCTTGCCGAGCAGCCAGCCGACCAGCCAGCCGCCGAACACCCCGACCGCCACCTGGTAGAGCACGTCGACGGCGAGCCACCGGCCCAGCCAGTCGGCGGGGGCGAGGCTGGTGGTGGCGACGGCGATCGCCGCGTAGACGAACGGGAAGGCCAGCCCGTCGTTGAGCCCCGCCTCGGAGGTGAGCGCGAAGCGCACCTCGTCCTCGGAGTCCTCCACGTCGGTGGGCTCGCCGACCTGCACGTCGGAGGCGAGCACCGGGTCGGTGGGGGCGAGCGCCGCGCCCAGCAGCAGCGCGGCGGCCGGCACCAGGCCGGCCCACCACCAGCCGAGCAGGGCCACCGCCGCGATGCACACCGGCATCGCGATGGCCAGCAGCCGCCAGGTGGTCGACCACCGCCGCCAGCTCAGCGGCCGGTCGATCTTCAGGCCGGCGCCCATCAGCGCGACGATCACGCCGATCTCGGTGAGGTGGGTGGCGATCTCCTTGTGCACCAGCGGGTCCGGGTCGGGCAGGCCGGTGGGGAGCAGGAAGATCAGCATGCCGAGCGCGAGGAAGGCGATCGGCATGGAGAGCGGCCGGCGTTCCAGCACCCGGGGCAGGATGCCCGCCAGCAGCGCACCGAGACCCACCACCGCGAACGCGACGTCCACCGGCTCCACGACACCACACCCCTCGCCTCGCCCGCGGGTGCGGGCAGGTGGTGTCAGACCATGCCCCGCCGAGGGTGTCCGTATTCCTCCCCGCCGCGCGACGCCGGCGACGGTGTCACCGGCGGGCGGCGATGGGTGAATCGGGGAGCGCCGCCAGCAGCGCGGCCGGATCCTCGTAGACGGCCACCGCGCCGGCGCCGGCCAGCTCGCCGCGGCTGGTGCCGCCGCAGGTCAGCCCCACGCAGGGGACGTCCAGCTTGCCGGCGGCCGCGACGTCCCAGACCGAGTCGCCGACGAAGACCACCCGGGCGGCGTCCAGCCCGGACTGGTCCAGCGCGGCGACCAGGATGTCCGGCGCCGGCTTGCTCTGCGTGGCGTCCGCCGACGAGGTGACGGTGTCGATCACGTCGTCCGCGGCCAGTGCCCGGCGCAGGGCGGCCACCTCGTGTTCGGCGGCCGAGGTGGCGAGCACCACCCGCAGCCCCCGCTCGGCGCACGCCCGCAGCAGGTCGGCGGCGCGGGGCAGCGGTTCGAGCCGCTCCCAGTACTCGCCGTACAGGGTGTCGTGGGCGTCGCGCAGCCGGCCGTCGGCGTCGCGGTCACGCTCCGGGCCGAGCAGGTGGTCGAGCAGCTTGTCCGAGCCCATCCCGATGGCTCGGTGGATGCTCGCCATCGGCACCGGCCGCTCGTCCTGGCGCAGCGCCTCCCACCAGCTCACGGTGTGCAGATAGGTGGTGTCGACGAGGGTGCCGTCGACGTCGAAGAGGACTCCGGCGGGGTTGTCGGTGGGCATGACCGTCTCCTACCCGGTCGGGGTCCGGCTGACGCAGCCGGTCAGCCGGACGGCAACAGGATCTCGAACCAGACGGTCGACCCGCGTACGGTCGGGTCCGTCCCCCACGCGTCGCTCAGCTCCTCGATCAACCCGAGCCCGCGCCCCCGGCTGCTCAACGTGTCGGTCTGCGCCCGGGTGACGGTGCCCCGGGTGCCGGAGTCGGCGACCGACACCAGCAGCCGCTCCGGGCTGAGGTCGATCTCCACCCGGGCGGCGGTGCCGGCGTGCAGCAACGCGTTCGTGGTCAGCTCGCTGGTGCAGAGCACGGCCGCGCCGACCACCGACTCGGCCACCCCCCACTCGGCGAGCTGCCCGCTCATCCAGTGCCGCACCCGGCTCGGCGCGGTCGGCTCGGCCGGCACCTCCATGCTCGCGGAGCGGCTCGGCCGCAGCGCGTGCTCCACCGCCAGCACCGCGACGTCGTCCTCGGTGGCTCCGGGCACGGCCGCCGTGGCCACCGCGCACAACGCCCGGGGGTCGCCGCTGCCCGCGCCGGCGACCGCCTCGGCCAGCGAATCGAGGCCGGTGGCCAGGCCCTGCCGCCGCCGCTCCACCACCCCGTCGCTGAACAGCAGGAGGGTGTCGCCGGGGGCGAAGCGGACGGTGGTGGTGGCCGGCCGGCAGCCCAGGCCGAGTGGAGCCCCGGTGGGCACCTCCACGTACTCGGCGACCGGCTCGCCGGCCGGCGGGCACCGGCGGATCAGCGGGGCCGGGTGGCCGGCGCTGGCCAGGGTGAGCCGCTGCCGCTCGGCGTCGACCACCCCGAGCACCACGGTCACGAAGAGCTCGTGCGTGCCGGCCTCGGCGCCCAGGCTGGTGACCAGCCGGTCGAGACCGGCGAGGACGCTGTCCGGGCGGGGGTCGCTGAGCGCCAGCGCGCGCAGCGCCGCCCGGACCTGCCCCATCCGGGCGGCGGCCTGCACGTCGTGCCCGGCGACGTCGCCGAGCACCACGCCCAGCTCGCCGGTGGGCAGCAGGAAGGCGTCGTAGAAGTCGCCGCCCGCGGCGTTGCCGTCGACGCCGGGGTCGTACCGGGCGGCGATACGCAGCCGGGGCAGGTCCGGCAGGTGCTCCGGGAGCATGCTGCGCTGCAGCAGCTGGGCGGTGCCGTGCTGGGTCTCGAACCGGCGGGCCCGCTCGGCCGCCTGCCCGGCCAGCTCGGCGGCCGCGGCCAGCAGCGCGCGCTCGGCGGCCGACCAGGTGTGCGGGGCCTGGTAGCCGACGGCCAGACCGCCGCGTACCACGGAGGCCCGCAGCGGCACCGTGGCCAGCGCCCGGATCTTCTGGTCGTGCCGGTCCACCGCGGTCTCCCGCAGCGGCTGCCCGTCCCCGGCGAAGTGCGGCACCCCGCTGCGCGCCGCGACCACCACCGGGGCCGGCCAGTCCGCCGACGTCCGCCGCCACAGCGGCGGGAGCCGCTCGTCGGCCTCGTCGAGCAGCTCGCCGCGGATGCGCCGGACCAGCCGCCAGCCGCCGCCGCCCTCGTCGACGGCGAAGGTGACCAGGTCGGCGTCGAACGGGCTGATCGCGTAGCGCAGCGCGACCCGGGCCACGTCGTCCAGGGTGAGCGTGCCGGCGAGCGCGGCGGAGAAGTCGCTCAGGCTCTGCAGCTGCTGGGTGACCTGGGTGGTCTCCGCCGCCACGGCGAGCACCCCGACGGTCCGGCCGGCGCTGTCCCGCACCGGGGAGTAGCCGCGGGTGAAGACGGCGTGCTCGACCACCCCGGAGCCGCGGCGCAGCGGCAGGGTGGCCTCCTTCTCCAGGAACGGCTCGCCGGTGCGGTAGGTGTGCTCGACCGCGTCGCCGATGCCGGGAGCCCGCCAGATCTCGGCGAACACCTCCGGCGCCGGCCGGCCGACCGCCTCCGGGTGCTTGTCGCCGATCAGCTCGGCGTACCCGTCGTTGTAGAGCAGCAGGAAGTCGTCGCCCAGGGTGAGGGCCATCGGCACCGGGGAGGCCAGCACCACGTCGACCACCGCGCGCAGGGCCGGGTCCCAGCCCTCCGGCGCGCCCAGCGCGGTGCCGGCCCAGTGGTGGCCGAGGACGGCGGTGGCGGCGCCCGGGGTGGTCGGTGCCGCCGAGACCGGCGCTGGTGGCGTGGGTACCCGCCCGACCGTTCCTGGCATGACCGCAGCCTAGCCCGACCGCCCGTGGAGCATTCCCGATCATGCCCCGCGCGTCGCGCGGGACGCCTATTCGTGCAGGTCAGGGTTGGTCTGCCGCGACATGTCGGGAAAAACGTGGTGACCGGCGCGGCGTGCCGTCCGAGCGACGGGGTAAGCGCGCGGCGCAGTCCATGCGACAGGAGGGACATCATGCCGGAAACCCTGGCGGTCAGGCAGGTCGACATCGGCGACGCCGTGGCCGACATGTGGAGGTCGGTGCTGTTGTTCATACCGAGGGCCATCGCGTTCATCGCGATCCTCGTGGTCGGATGGCTCATCGCCAGAGCCGTCCTCAAGATCGTGGACACGGTACTGGAACGGTTGAACTTCGACCGGGCAGTCGAACGGGGCGGCATCAAGCGCGCGCTGGAACGCACCAAGTACGACGCCAGTGACATCCTGGCGAAGCTGGCGTACTACTCGGTGTTGCTGTTCACCCTGCAGTTCGCCTTCGGCGTGTGGGGCCCGAACGCGATCAGTGACCTGATCGCGGGCGTGGTCGCCTGGTTGCCGCGGGCCTTCGTGGCGATCGTCATCGTGGTGGTGGCGGCCGCGATCGCCAACGCCGTCCGGGACCTGGTGACCGGCGCGCTCGGCGGGCTCTCGTACGGCAAGATCCTCGCCGACCTGGCGGCGGTCTTCATCATCGCGCTCGGTGTGATCGCCGCGCTGAACCAGGTGGGCATCGCCACCACGGTGACCACGCCGGTGCTGATCGCGGTGCTCGCCACCGCGGCCGGCATCCTGATCGTCGGCGTCGGTGGCGGTCTGGTGCGGCCGATGCAGAGCCGCTGGGACCGCTGGCTGGACCGGATGGCCGAGGAGTCGCGGGCGGTGCAGCAGCAGCGGCAGGGGCAGACCGCGGGGCGCACCGACGTCGAGCGGCAGATGGCCGACCGGACGGGCGCCGAGCGCACCCGGGCGGCGGCGGCGCGCACCGAGGAGTCCGCGACGCCGATGGGCGGGCGTGGCGGTTACCAGTCCGGCACCATGAGCGACGAGACCCAGCAGTTCCGTCGCTGACGGGACCGGGCACGCACCCGGGGAGGGTGTCCGCGGTGGCGGGCGCCCTCCCGGCGTGCCGTCAGAGCGGGGGCAGCGGGCCCGGAGCCGGGGCGTCCAGCGCGCGGACCAGCGCGCAGACCGCCAGCAACCGGGTGAGCGTCCAGTCGGGGTCGGACCAGTCCGCCGGCCCGGTCGGCGGCTGCCAGCCGTGCTCCAGGGCGGCGGCGCGCACCCCCTCGGCGTAGCCGGCGAGGGCGGCGGCGCTCAGCGGCCGCCGGCACCCGCCCAGGCTGTCCCGCACGGCGGCGGCGTGCTGGTCGACCAGGGCGAGCAGGCCCGGCCGGGCGGTCGCGGCGGCGAGGCCGTCGGCGCCGACGGCGATGGTCAGGGCGGCGAGGGTGGACCGCGCCGAGTCGACGACGGTACGGGCGGCGACCCGGTTCGACGGCACACGCATGGGAAACGAGGCTAGCCAACCGGTCGCCCGGGTGACCTCGGCCGGTCGGACGGTGTCGGCTGCGCCACCGGTCGCCGGGGCCGGCCGAGGGGCTTAACCGGGCGCGCGCGGGGCACTAGGAGAACCGCCCGGAGGAGCGTGACCGGGAACAGGGAGGGACGGATGGGACAGCACGCGGACGGCCCCGACGAGGCCCACCGCCGACCGGCCGGGGTCAGCGACGAGACGGTGGCCGCCCTCGGCAAGCTCAGCGAGGCGCTGGAGTGCGTGGAGCGGGTCCGTGGCCACCTGTACTCGCTGCACCAGCTGGTCGGCCACGCCGACCTGATGCTGGACGACGCGGTGGAGATGTTCCGCGCCGCCGGGCACCCCGACCTCGCCGAGCGGATCGCCACCGACCTGCTCGGCCGGAACGTGATCGCCGGGCGGTGGACCTTCCAGATCGTCGAGGACTTCGACGACGGGTACTACGCGCTCTTCCGCGACCTGGACCGACAGGCCCGCGACCAGCTCGTCGGCGGCCGGCGACACCTCTACGAGGCGGAGATGAAGGAACGCCGCCGGAGCCGGGGCCGCCCCGGGCACGAGGCGCGCCCGGCGGCGGCGGGCTAGTCGCCGGAGCGGGCGTCGGCCGGCCGACGCCGGGCGGCGTCGTCGGCGATGATCACGGTCGCCACCATCAGCGCGACACAGAGGCTGAACAGCCAGGAGCTGTCCGAGACCAGCTTGGCCGAGACGGGAGCCTGGATCGCGGCCAGGAGGAAGCCCAGCCAGGCCAGGCGGCGCTGACGCGCGGAGAGGATGCCGGAGCCCTGTTGCATCCCGAAAGTCTTACGCGGGAGCCGGGGCTTGCCGTCAGCCGAACGGCCGATTCTGGATGAGCTGTCCGTTTTCCCGACTGTCCGGACGGCACTTTTTGTCTTAGCGGGGGAGACCCGAGCCGGCTGCCGTGGCTGCGGCAGGATGGTTCCCCGTGCCCGCCACCCCGCCGCCCCGCGCCTCGCTGCTCCTGCTCGCCTACCTCGCCTTCGTCAGCCTCGGCCTGCCCGACGGGCTGATCGGGGTCGGCTGGCCGTCGATCCGGGCGGATTTCGGCGTGCCCACCGAGGCGGTCGGCCTGGTGCTCACCGCCGGCACCGTGGGCTACCTCACCTCCAGCGTGCTCGCCGGGTTCACGCTGGCCCGGCTCGGTGTCGGCCGGCTGCTCGCCGGCAGCACCCTGCTGGCCAGCCTGGCGCTCACCGGGTACGCGTCCACCCCCGCCCTGGCCCTGATGGTCGGCTGCGCGCTGCTGCTCGGCCTCGGCTCGGGCGCGATCGACTCCGGGCTCAACGCGTACGCGGCGGGCGCCTTCGGCCCGCGGCACATGAACTGGATGCACGCCTTCTTCGGCCTCGGCGTGGCGATCGGGCCGTTGATCATGACGGGGGCGCTCACCGCCGGGCTGGCCTGGCGGTGGGGGTACGGCATCGTGGCCGCCGCCCAGCTCGCGCTGGCCGCGGCGTTCGCGCTGACCGTACGCGCCTGGCGGGACCGCCGGCCGGTCCCCGGCGCCGCGCCGGCCGCCCCGGGGGAGGGTGGCCTGCCGGCGGAGGTCCGCGTGCCGGCCGGCGTGGGCGGCGCCCCGTCGGCCGCGCCGGCGACGCTCGCGCCGGTACGGGTGCGTGAGACGTTGCGCCTGCCGGCGGTCTGGTTCGGCGCGCTGGCGTTCGCCGTCTACGTGGCGATCGAGGTGGCCGCCGGGCTCTGGGCGTTCCTGCTGCTCACCGAGGGCCGCGGGCTGAGCGCGACGGTCGCCGGGCTCTGCGTGTCCGGCTACTGGGGCAGCCTGTTCGTGGGGCGGGTGGTGCAGGGCGTGGTGGCCGAGCGGCTGGGCGCGCCCGTGGTGCTGCGCGTGAGCCTGCTCGGGATGGCGGTCGGCGCGGCGCTGATCGCCCTGCCCGCCCCGGCCTGGCTCGCGGTGGCCGGCCTGGTCGTCGTCGGCTTCGCCGCCGCTCCGGTCTTTCCGCTGCTCACCCTCACCACCGCCGACCGGGTCGGGGCCGCGCACGCGGACCGGACCATCGGGCTGCAGATCGGGGCGGCCGGGCTGGGCGGAGCGCTGATCCCGGCCGGGATCGGGGTGCTGCTCGGCAACACCTCGGTGGAGCTGCTCGGCTCGGCGCTGGTGCTGCTCGCGGTCGGGCTGATCGCCCTGCACGCGGCCGGAACCCGGCGCGCCTGACCACCCCGTCCGCGGCGGCGGATCCGGGTACGAAAGGACCGTCGAGGGCCCCTCCGTGCCCGGATCTTCCGGAAACAGCCGGGGTCAGAGGGTGTCGGGACCGGTGCGTCCGGTGGTGGAGGGGCGGTAGGCGCGGTCCCGGTCGGTGGGCTCCCGGCCGGCGCCGGCCGGCTCGCCGCCCCGGTCCACCGCCTCCGGTCCGTGGCCGAAGGCGGCCTCCTCGCCGGCGTCGTTGCCGGTCACGTCGTCGGCCTGGCCGTCCAGCGTCGAGCGTGCGACGGCCCGGTCCAGTTCCTCCAGCGACGTCCGTTCCTCGTTCCGCCACACCTTGTTGTCGTCGGTCATGCCATCGCCGTACCCCGGCCCGGTGGGCGCAAACGGCACGGCCGGGCCGGTGGGTGCCCCGCGGCGGCGGGTGCTCCGGACACGGCGATGGCCGCCGGTACGCCGGCGGCCATCGGAGCTCGTGCCCGGGGGATCAGGGCTGCGGCCGGTCGACCTTGCCGCGCCAGGCGCCGGTCTCCTGCCCGCGCCGCTCGATGAACTGCTTGAACCGCTCCAGGTCGCCCTTGGCCCGCCGGTCGACGATGCCGAGCTTGTCGCCGGCCTTTTCGACCACGCCGTGCGGCTCGAACTCGAGTTGCAGGGTGACCCGGGTGTGTTCCGGGTCCAGCCGGTGGAAGGTCACCACGCCGGCCTGCTTGGTGCCCCCGGTGGAGCGCCAGGCCACCCGCTCGTCCGGAAGCTGCTCGGTGATCTCGGCGTCGAACTCCCGCTTCACCCCGGCGATCTCGACCGTCCAGTGCGTCATCGTGTCGGTGAGTTGCCGGACCTCCTGCACCCCCTCCATGAAGTGGGGGAACTCCTCGAACTGGGTCCACTGGTCGTACGCGGTGCGCACGGGTACGGAAACGTCCACATGTTCGGTAACGCCGCTCATCAGGCATCCTCCTCTTCTCCGCCGGCCCGTTCCGGATTCGCGGGCGATCCGGTCACCAGCGGGTCGTCTCGTTCTTGTGGCCGAGCGCCGCCCACACCTCCGAGACCGTCTCGTAGCGGGTTCCGTCCGGCAGTCGCTCCAACTCGGCGACGATGTCGTCCGGGGCGTCGTTGTCCCGCGCGTTGGCGATCAGCGCCGCGCGGTCGCCGGGCAGGGCCGCCATGGTGATGAACCGGCCCAGCCGGCTGCGCCGCTCGACGTCCTGGGAACTCATCCCCTTCGGCGCGCCGGTGCGCAGCTCGCCGGCCGGGGCGGTGGTCGCCTCCGGCTGGTCCTCACCGGCCGGCTCCGGCACCCGGGCCTCGTCGACCCGCGAGCCACCGGTGCCGGGCCCCTGCAAGAGGCCGGCGACCTCCTGGCTCATCTGCTCGTCGAGCCTCGGTCCGTGCTTGCTGTTGCCACGCTCCATGCCTGTTGCGCTACCCGGCGGGACCGGCGATAAACCCGGCAAGCGGTCACGTACCGGCCGGCTGCTTCGGTGGCAGCACCGGCTCCTCGGGGTCCGGATCGCCGGCCTGGAGCGCCCGCCCGCGCTGCAACTCCGCGTTGATCTGCACTCCCAGCATCAGCGCCGAGTTGGACAGGTAGAGCCAGACCAGGAACGCGATCACCGCGCCGAGACTGCCGTAGGTGGCGTCGTACGAACCGAAGTTCGCCACGTACAGGCCGAAGCCGAAGCTGGCCGCCACCCAGGCGAGCAGTGCCACCGCGCCGCCGGGGGTGAGCCAGCGGAACCGCGGTTGCCGCACGTTGGGGGCGATCCAGAACAGCAGGGAGAGCAGCACCATCATGATCGTTGCGAGCAGCGGCCACTTGCTCACGCTCCACACCGTCCGGGCCAGGTCGCCGGCGTCGACCAGGTCGCCCACCGCGTCGGTGACCGGGCCGCTGACGATCAGCCCGGTGGCCACCACGGCGAGCAGGACCAGCGACACCCCGGCCAGGCCGATCTGCAGCGGGCGCAGCTTCCAGAACGGCCGCCCCTCGGACACCCCGTAGATGGCGTTGGAGGCGCGGGTGAACGCGCCGATGAACCCGGAGGCCGACCAGAGCGCGCCGAGCAGGCCGAAGCTCAGCAGCACCCCCGCCGAACTCTTCTGGTCGACCACGTCGCGGACCACCCCGACGAAGCCCTCGTTGGCCACCACCGAGCCGGCGCCGATCTCCCGGGCCAGGTCGAGGACGGTGTCGACGGTCCGCTCGCCGTCGGAGACGAGCCCGACCAGGGAGACCACCACGATGGTGGACGGAAAGAGCGCCAGCACCCCGTAGTAGGTCAGCGCCGCGGCCCAGTCCGCGCAGTTGTCGGTGACGAAGTTGCGGGCGCTGCGCACCAGCACGCCGCGCCAGGTCCGCCAGCTCAGCTGGCGTACCCGCCGGGGCGCCCGCAGGCCCCGTTCTCCGCCGAGCGCCGCACCGGGCTCCGTCGTCGTCATGGCCCGCTCCCTGTGCCCCGGCCACCGGATGACCGGCTCATCCGGTTCTCGCCTGGCCCGCCGGTACCCAGGCCCGGAAGCCCACAAACGGCCCCCGTCGGGCAGCCGCCCGCATCGGCGCCGACACCCGGCGGGCCAGGCCGGGCGCGGTTTGCGGCCGCCGATCCGCGGGAACGGATACAGGTCACGCGGAACCGTCGACACGGAGGAGGACGAGATGCCCGGGCGTGAGGTACTGCCCAGCACGTTGCGACGCTCCCCGGCGAAGGCGCAGCGCACCTGGGAGAAGACGCACGACTCGGCGGTGGAGACCTACGGCGAGGGGGAGCGGGCGCACCGCACCGCCTTCGCCGCCGTGAAGCACGAGTTCGAGAAGGTGGGCGACCACTGGGAGCCCAAGGGCCGCAAGGGCCCGAGCGACCGGCAGGCGGCCGGTGGCGGACCGGAGCGCCGCGCGCCCACCGCCGGTGGGGTGGACGCCAACGCCACCAAGGACCACCTCATGAAGGTCGCGCGCAAGCTCGACGTCCCCGGCCGGTCCACCATGACGAAGCCGGAACTGGTCAAGGCGATCGAGAAGGCGAACAACCGGCAGACCGCCAAGGCCCGGGAGACCGGCAAGTCGCGCGGCCGCTGAGCGACGTCCCGGAACACCCGAAGGGGTGGCCGTCCGACCGGACGGCCACCCCTTCGGCGGCTCACCAGTGGCCGCCGCCGGGCGCCTCGATGTGCACCGCCTTCGTGGCGGTGAACTCGTCCAGCAGTTCCGGGCCGTACCCGAAGCCGTGGCCGCTGCCGCGGCGTGGATGCGCGGCACCGCCCGGCGCGCCGCCGAAGACCGCGTTGACCTTCACGGTGCCCACCGGCAACTCGCGCCAGGCCCGCTGGGCGTGGCTCATCGACCCGGTCAGCACGGTCGCCGCCAGCCCGTACGGCGAGTCGGCGGCGCAGCGCAGCGCCTCGCTGAACGAGTCGACCACCACCACCGGGGCGACCGGCCCGAACGTCTCGTCCCGGACCACCGGCATGTCGTGCCGGCAGTCGGTCAGCACCGTCGCCGGGTAGAACGCCCCCGGCCCGTCCGGCAGGGTGCCGCCGGTGCGGATCCGCGCGCCCTCCGCCACCGCGGCGGTCACCTGCCCGTGCACGTGGTCCCGGTGCCGCCGGTCGACCAGCGGGCCCAGCTCGGTTTGCGGATCGTGGCCGGGCCCCGTGCGCAGCGCCCGGGCGCGCTCCACCAGCGCGTCGACGAAGTCCTCGGCCAGGTCCCGGTGTACGTAGATGCGCTCCACCGCGACGCAGATCTGCCCCGCGTTGGCGAACGCCCCGGTGGCCGCCTGCCCGGCCGCCCAGACCGGGTCGACGTCGGCGTCGACCACCAGCGGGTCGCTGCCGCCGTTCTCCAGCAGCAGCTTGGCGCCGGTCCGGGCGGCGGCCGCGGCGATCGCCCGGCCGGTGCCGGTGGAGCCGACGTGGGCCACCACGTCCACCTCCTGGGCGGCCAGCGCCGCGCCGACCTCGGGCCCACCGATCAGCAGCGACAGCACCCCGGCGGGCAGCGCGCTGTCCAGCGCCTTCGCCAGCAGCCAGCCGGTCGCCGGGGTGCGCTCGCTCGGCTTGTAGAGCACCACGTTCCCGGTGACCAGGGCCGCGCCGAGCAGCCCGCAGGAGACCGCCACCGGGTCGTTCCACGGGGTGATCGCGGCGACCACGCCGCGCGGCTGCGGCGCCATGAAGTCGAGCGCGTGGTGGGCGCCGTGCAGGGTCCGCCCGCCCCGCACCGGGGCGAGTTCGGCGTACTGTCGCAGCGTGCCGATCCCCGCCTCGACGCCACCGCGGGCGTCCGCCAGCGGTTTGCCCATCTCGGCCGTGGTGGCCTCGGCCAGCTCGTCGGCGACCGCCGCCACCGCGTCCGCGGCCCGGTGCAGCGCCGCCGCCCGTTCCGCCGGGGCCGTCGCCGCCCACTCCGCCGCGGCGCCGCGGGCCGCCTCCACCGCCTTGCCGACCTCGTCCGCCGTCGCCACCGGCACGGTGCTGACGGGGGTGCCGTCCGCCGGGTCGTGTACGACCAGCTCGCCCCCTTCGCCGCCCGCGCCCCACACTCCACCTATGAGCTGCGCAACCGTGTACATGCGGGGGTGGATGCCCCGGGCCCGGCGAGGCAAACGCGTTTCGCCCGGTTCCTGGTCGGGTAGGCGGATCGGATGAGTTCCACCGGCGCGGAGAGCGCGGACGCGGTCGTCGTCGGGGCCGGCCACAACGGCCTGGTGGCCGCCAACCTGCTGGCCGACGCGGGCTGGGACGTCCTGGTGCTGGAGGCGACCGGCGCGGCGGGTGGCGCGGTCCGCTCGGCCGAGGTGACGGCTCCTGGCTACCTGAGCGACCTGTACAGCTCGTTCTATCCGCTCGGCTACGCCTCGCCGGTGCTGCGCCGGCTGGACCTGCAGCGGTACGGCCTGAGCTGGCGGCACGCCCCGGACGTGCTGGCCCACCTGCTGCCGGACGGGCGGGCGGCGGTGCTCAACCGGGACCCGCAGGCTACGGCCGCGTCGCTGGAGGCGTTCGCGCCCGGCGACGGTAAGCGCTGGCTGAACGCGTACACCGACTGGCTCGAGGTCGCCGAGCCGATGCTGGACACCATCACCACGCCCTTCCCGCCGGTGCGCGGCGGCCTGACGCTGCTGCGCCGGCTGCGGGTCTCCGGGGCGCTCCGGCTGGCCCGCCGGCTGGTGGTGCCCGTCCGCAAGCTCGGCGACGAACTCTTCGACGGCGCCGGCGGCCCGGCGCTGCTGGCCGGCTGTGCCCTGCACACCGACCTGTCCCCGGAGGAGGCCGGCTCCGGGGTGTACGGCTGGCTGCTGGCGATGCTGGGCCAGCAGGTCGGCTGGCCGGTGCCGGCCGGCGGCGCGCAGCGGATCACCGACGCGCTGGTGGCCCGGTTGACCGAGCGCGGTGGGCGGGTCCTCTACGGCGCCCGGGTGGACCGCGTGCTCACCGCCCGCGGCCGGGCGATGGGGGTGCGCACGGTCGGCGGGGCGCTGTGGCGGGCCCGCCGGGCGGTGCTCGCCGACGTGCCGGCTCCGGCGCTCTACCTGGACCTGGTCGGCGCGGCGGCGCTGCCGCCCCGGCTGGTGGAGGACCTGGCGCACTTCCGGTGGGACGGCTCGACGCTCAAGGTGGACTGGGCGCTGTCCGCACCGGTGCCGTGGACCAACCGGGCGGTGGCCACCGCCGGCACCGTCCACCTCGGCGCGGACCTGGACGGGCTGACCGGCTACGCCGCCGCGCTGGCCCGCTCCGAGGTGCCGCGCGACCCGTTCCTGCTGGTCGGGCAGATGTCGGTGGCCGACCCGAGCCACTCGCCGCCCGGCACCGAGTCGCTCTGGTCGTACACCCACCTGCCGTTCCGGCGGCACTGGCGGGCGGAGGAGATCGCGGCGCAGGTGGAGCGGATGGAGGCGGTGCTGGAGGCCGCCGCGCCCGGCTTCCGCAGCCTGATCGTCGGCCGGCACGTCGCCGGCCCGGCCGACCTGGAGGCGGGCGACCCGAGCCTGGTCGGCGGCGCGGTGGGCGGCGGCACCTCGGCCGCCTACCAGCAGTTGTTCCTGCGGCCGATCCCCGGGCTGGGGCGCGCGGACACACCGGTGGACCGGCTCTTCCTGGCCAGCGCGTCGGCGCACCCGGGCGGCGGGGTGCACGGCGCGCCGGGCGCGAACGCCGCGCGGGCCGCGTTGGCCCGCGACCGGGCCGGCACCGGCCGGGTGTACGCGGCCGTCATCGACGCCGCCCACCGCACCGTCTACCGCTGACCGGCGGGGTCGCGGGTCCGCGGGCCGCGCTGCCGCCGCTCGGCGTCCGCACCAGCCTGCCGCGCCACCTGGGCACGACACGATCAGGTGCGGAGCAAAGGATCGACGGCGCGGTGCCGACCCGGCGGGGTGGCGTCACCCGCCGTGATGACACGGTGAGTGACGCCGCTGCCGGACCGTGCCCGGCCGCCCCGTCAGCGCTCGATGTTGCGGTGCTTGCTGCGCAGCCTGAACGGCATCAGCGCGCTCTCGATCTTGGTGGCGGTGGTCATCTTGGACGCGCCGTCACGCCGCTCCTCGAAGCGGATCGGCACCTCCAGGATGGTGTGCCCCAGCTTCGTGGCCAGGTAGTGCATCTCCACCTGGAAGCTGTAGCCGTTGGACTGCACCCGCTCCAGGCCGATGTCCCGCAGCGCGTCCGCGCGCCAGATCTTGAACCCGGCAGTGAGGTCGCGGATCCGCACCCGCAGCAGGGTGTGCACGTAGAGGTTCGCCCAGCCGCTGAGCGCCCGCCGGTAGAGCGGCCAGTTCTCGTCCAGCTCGCCACCGGGGACGTACCGGGAGCCGATCACCACGCCGGCCTGGGTGGAGAGCAGCGCGCCGAGCATGCCGGGCAGCGCCTCCGGCGGGTGCGACAGGTCGGCGTCCATCTGCGCCACGTACTCGGCGCCGCCGTCGAGCGCGCGCCCGATCCCGTCCACGTACGCCCGGCCCAGGCCCTCCTTGCCGGCCCGGTGCACGACCTCGATCCGCTCCGGATGTTCGATGGCCAGCTTGTCGGCCACCTCGCCGGTGCCGTCCGGCGAGTTGTCGTCGGCGACCAGGATCTTCAGGCCCGGCAGGGGCAGGGCGAGGAGCCGCTCGACCAGCACCGGGAGGTTGCCCGCCTCGTTGTAGGTGGGGACCACGACGGTCAGGCGTGCGTCCCGCCAAGGTGCGGGCAACTGCACGGGTTGGATCATGTCGGACATCCTCGGTTTGCGGACAGGGTTCCCTGAGAGGGTAGCCAGTTGCCACATCCGGGTGGGAAAGGCTCCCCGTCCGGGCGGTCACCGCCGGTCCGCGCGGGGCTGGCGAGGCGTCGACGCCGGTCAGCGCCGGCGGCGCGCGAGGCCGGTGAGGGCGATGCCGACGCCGGCCAGGACGAGGCCGGAGACGGCGGGTTTGTGCGTACCGACCCAGAGGGCGGCGGAGCTGGAGCGGGCCCGGTCGGTGAAGACCCCGGCCGCGCCCCGGTCCCGCTCGTCGTCACCGGGATGGTCCAGATTGTCCCGCCAGCTGGCCGGGTCGATCGGGGTGCCGGTCTGCTGGCTGTCGTAGCCGTCGCGGGCCAGCTTCCGGTCGAGCAGGCCGGGGATCAGGGCGTCCGCGAGCCGGGCCCGCCACGTCGGGCCGCCCACGTTCAGCTCCCGTGGCCCGTGGTCGGCGGCCCACAGGATGGCGCGGGCGGCGACCTCCGGGGCGAAGATCGGGGGCACCGGCTGCGGGTGGCGGGGGAGCCGGGTGCGCACCCAGGAGAACTGCGGGGTGTTGATCGCCGGCAACTGCACCATCGACAGCCGGACCGTCGGGCAGTCGTGCAGCAACTCGGCCCGGAGCGAGTCGTTGAAGCCCTGCACGGCGTGCTTGGCCGCGCAGTAGGCCGACTGCAACGGGATGCCCCGGTAGGCGAGCGCCGAGCCCACCTGCACGATCGCGCCCCGGCGGTGCGCCCGCATGTGCCGCAGCGCGGCCAGCGTGCCGTGCACGGTGCCGAGGTAGTTCACCTCGGTGACCCGCCGGAACTCGGGGGCGGTGATCTCCCACGCCGGCGCGAAGACCGAGAGCATCGCGTTGTTGATCCACACGTCGATCCGGCCGTACCGGTGTACCACGTCGTCGGCGGCCTGTTGCACGGCGCCCGCGTCGGCCACGTCGACCCGGTAGGTCCGTACCTCGGCGGCGCCCAACTCCCGGCAGTCCCGCTCGGCGGCGGCCAGCCCGGCCGTGCCGCGGGCCAGCAGCGCCAGCCGCGCCCCCCGCTCGGCGTACGCCCGGGCCACCGCCCGGCCCACGCCCGCGCTCGCGCCGGTCACCACCACGGCCTGCGTCATTCGTCCGCCTTCTGCCGGGTGGCGATGTCGGAGAGGCGCCGGAGGGTCTCCTTGTTGCGCTGGTGCAGCACCAGGTCGTTCAGCTTGGTGCGCACCCAGCGCAGCGGTCCGGCCGCGAAGTCCTCACCGATGCGGACGCGGGTGGCTCCCTCGCCGACCGGCTCCAGGGTGAAGGCCACCCTCGCCTCGCCGGCCGGCCAGAGCCCGGCCCTGATGAGGAGCCGGCGCGGCGGTTCGCAGGCGAGCACCGTCGAGGAGTCCTCCAGCGAGAACGGCCACGGCCCGGCCCGGTGGTGCAGCTCGCTGCCCACCCGCGGCCAGGCCTCGTCCACGCCGCGGACGTGCACCGTGCCGACCACCCAGTCGCTGTACGTCCAGCCGTCGGCCAGCACCGCCCACACCTGTTCCGGCCGTGCGTCGATCACTTTCTCCACAATCGCCACTGCGCTCCCATACCCGCGTTGCCCCCGGGGCTAACAGGCGGGCCGGGTTAGCTTCTCCGGGGCGGCGGGTAAGGCCAGCGCGGGCGGCCGTGCGGACGCCCCGGGCGTACGCGGTGCGGCACCGCGTTGAAGATGATGTTTACTCCCCGGGGCGCAGGGAACCCGCCGGCTGTGCGACAGGACCAGGTGGACGCGGATCAGCGCAGGTCAGCCGGGGTGAACGCCGGTGCTGACCGGGCCGGGTCCGGGCCCTTCCTGTTCGATGCGGTGTTGCTGGATCGGGACGGCACGTTGGTGGAGGACGTGCCGTTCAACGGTGATCCGGAGAAGGT
>NZ_JBSWCE010000043.1:0-68052 GCF_056780015.1 Micromonospora sp. R311 | reverse complement strand
GAGTACTCGACGACGGCGTTCCTGAAGGGTCTGAAGCAGGTCGACGGGTGGCAGGACATGCCGCTGACCAAGGCCGCCCAGACCGTGCAGGTGTCGGCCTACCCGTTCCACTACGCCCAGTGGGAGCAGCAGGCCGCCGACCTGGTTGCCAAGCACTGGAACAACTGACAACCGCACAGGCAGGACCTGAACCGCTGGCCGGCACCCGACACGGGTGCCGGCCAGCGGCGTACCCGCAGCCGAACGCCGGGCGCCGGGCCCGGGTCAGCGGCGGCGGGACGCCCACCAGCGCGCGGCCAGGGCGGCCACGCTGCCCCAGATGCCGCGCCGGAACAGCAGCACGACGAGGACGAAGATGCCGCCGGTGACCAGACCGATCGTCTCGAAGCCGGAGAACGACAGCCAGTCCTCCAGGCGCACCACGACGGCCGCGCCGAGCACCCCGCCCCAGAGCGTGCCGATCCCGCCGAGCACCACCACGATGACGGCCTTGCCGGAGGTGGTCCAGTGCAGCACCTCCAGCGAGACGAAGCGGTGCCCCACCGCGAACAGCCCGCCGCCGAGCCCGGCGATGAAGCCGGAGAGCACGAACGCGGTCAGTTTGTACCGGTGCACCGGGTAGCCCAGGGCGCGGGCCCGGGCCGGGTTGTCGCGGATGCCGACCAGCACCCGGCCGAACGGCGAGTTCACGATCCGCCAGGCGGCGAGGAGACCGAGCAGCACGATCGGCAGGATCGCGTAGTAGAAGTAGTAGTCGTCGGTCAGGTCCAGCCCGAACAGCTCGCGGGGCACGCCCTGGAGGCCGTTCTCGCCCTGGGTCACCGAGCGCCACTCGTTGGCGACGTAGTAGACCATCTGCGCGAAAGCCAGCGTGACCATGGCGAAGTAGATGCCGGTCCGCTTCACCGCCAGGTAGCCGATCGGCACCGCGAGCACCGCCGCCGCGAGGGCCCCGGCGAGCACCGCGGCCGGGAACGGCAGCCCGACGTGGATCGCCACCAGGCCGGTGACGTACGCCGAGGTGCCCCAGAACGCGGCGTGCCCGAAGGACATCAGGCCGGTGAAGCCGAGCAGCAGGTCCACCGCGACGGCGAACAGCGCCCAGCAGAGGATGTCCACGGCGACCGCCGGGTAGAGCCCGTTGGGCAGCCAGAACGCCACCAGCAGCCCGACGGCGAGCAGCGCGTACCGGACCCAGCCGGGCGCGCGGGCGACGGTGAGCAGCCCGGCCGGCGCGGCCGGACGCGCGGCGTCGGCCGAGGTGTCCACAGTGCTCGTCATGCCGGTGCCTCCTCACGGCCGAACAGCCCGGCCGGGCGCCAGAGCAGTACCACGGCCATCACGATGAAGACGATCGTCTGCGACACGATCGGGAACTCCGAGAGGTACGCCTCACCCCACGCCTGGACCAGCCCGATGCCGAAACCGGCGGCGACCGAGCCGAAGATCGAGCCCAGCCCGCCGATCACCACCACGGCGAAGACCACGATGATCAGGTCGGCGCCCATCAGCGGGTTGACCGCCCGCATCGGCGCGGCGAGCACGCCGGCCAGCCCGGCCAGGCCGATGCCGAACCCGAAGACCGGGGTGACCCAGCGCCCGACGTTGATGCCGAACGCCCGGGTCAGCTCCGGCCGCTCGGTCGACGCCCGGACCACCATGCCGATCCGGGTGCGGGTGAGCACCCACCAGACGCCGACGCAGACGGCCACCGCGAAGCCGAGGATGAACACCCGGTAGGTGGGGAAGTCGAAGAGCCCGAAGTCGACCGAGCCGCTCAGCGCGGACGGGGTGGCGTACGGGCTGGACTGCACGCCGTACCGGAGCTTCACCAGGTCCTGCAGGATCAGCGTCAACCCGAAGGTGAGCAGGAAGTTGTAGAGCGGGTCCAGCCGGGTGAGCCGGTGGATGAACGCCCGCTCCAGCGCCATGCCGAGCAGGCCGAGGCCCACCGGCATGATCACCAGCGCCGCCCAGAACGGCACGCCCGCCTCGCTGAGCAGCACGTACGCGCCGAAGGCGCCGAGCATGTAGAACGCCCCGTGGGCGAAGTTGACCACTCGCAGCATGCCGAAGATGACCGCGAGCCCGAGGGCGAGCAGGGCGTAGAACGCCCCGCTCACCAACCCGTTGAACGTGTTCTGCAGGAAGCCGGTCATCGGCCCGTCACATCTTGCACGCCGACGACGGCGTGGCGAACGCCTCGGCGGCGGGGATGGTCTTGAGCACCTTGACGTAGTCCCACGGCTCGGTGACCTCGGACTGCGGCTTCACCTGCGCCAGGTACGCGTCGTGGATGACCCGGTGGTCCTCGGCGCGGATCTTGCCGTTGCGCAGGAAGACGTCGTTGACCTCCTTGCCCTCCAGCCCCTTGACCACCGTGTCGGCGTCGTCGCTGCCGGCGGCCTGCACGGCCTCCAGGTACTGCGTCGCGGCGGAGTAGTTGGCCGCGTGCGCGAAGGACGGCCGGGTGCCGGTCTCGGACTGGAACCGGTCGGCGAACTCCCGGTTCTGCTGGTCGAAGTTCCAGTACCAGGCGTCGGTGTAGGTGGTGCCGGCGAGCGCGGCCGGGGTGAGCGAGTGGATGTCGGTGATGAACATCAGGCCGACCGCCAGCCCGACGCCCTTGTCCCGCAGCTTGAACTCGTTGTACTGCTTGACCACGTTGACCAGCTCCGCGCCGGCCTGCATGGTACCGAGCACGTCCGGCTTCGGGTTGAGCGTCGGCGCCTTGAGCAGGAAGGTGGAGAAGTCGCCGCTGGTGTTCGGGAACGGCGCCCCGTCCTTGCCGACGACCTTCCCGCCGGCCGCGGTGATGGCGGCGGTGAAGCTCTTCTCCATGTCCTGACCGAAGGCGTAGTTCGGGTACAGGATGTACCAGTTCTTCCCCACCTGCTCGGTGGTGGTCTTGCCGGTGCCGTTGGCCAGCATGTACGTGTCGTACGCGTAGTGGAAGGTGTACTTGTTGCAGCTCTTGCCGGTCAGGTCGGTGGTCGCGGCGCCGATGTTGAAGTAGAGCTTCTTCTTCTCCTTGGCCACGTCGGCCACCTTCAGCGCCGCCGACGAGGTGGGCACGTCGAGGATGAGGTCGACGCCCTTGCGGTCGTACATCTCCTGGGCCTTGCTGTTGGCCACGTCCGGCTTGTTCTGGTGGTCGGCGGTCTCGACGGTGATGTCGGTCGTGATCGCCTTGTCCCCGTGCTTGGCCTTGAAGTCGGCGATGGCCATCTCCACGGCCTTGACCGAGTTCTTCCCGGACAGCTCGGAGTACGCCCCGGACTGGTCGTTCAGCACGCCCAGCACGATCTTGCCCCCGGTCAGCTTCTCGTCCCCGCCCGACTGGGGACCACCGCCGCCGCAGCCGGCGACCAACACCATCGCGGCCGCCGAAGCGGCGGCCACACCCACCGTCCTACGCATGCCCAATTCCTTTCGTCCGCGCGCCGCGCGGGGTCGGTCGTCGAATCATCAGATGCCGAGGTACGACAGGAGCTCGCGCTCCCGCGACCGCACCTCGGAGTTGTCCATCGCCTCCGCGATGCGCCCCTCGGCCAGCAGGTAGTGCCGGTCGGCGACGCCGGTGGCGAAGTGCAGGTTCTGTTCCACCAGCAGCACGGTCACCCCGTGCCGCTTGGCCTCCCGCAGGAGGTCGCCGACCTGCTGCACGAGCAGCGGCGAGAGCCCCTCGGTCGGTTCGTCGCAGAGCAGCAGCCGGGCGCCCATCCGCAGCACCCGGGCCAGCGCGAGCATCTGCTGCTCACCGCCGGAGAGCATGGTGGCGGCCGAGTCCCGCCGCTCGTAGAGGGCGGGGAACGCCTCGTACACCCGCTCCAGCGACCACGGGTCCGGGCCGACGGTCGGCGGCAGGGTGAGGTTCTCGGTCACGGTCAGCGTGGCGTAGCTGCCCCGGTCGTCGGGGACCCAACCGAGCCCGAGCCGCGCCCGCCGGTGCGCCGGGAGTCTGCCGACGTCCCGCCCGTCCAGCTCCACGGTGCCGCGCTGGCCGGAGTGCAGCCCCATCACGCAGCGCAGCAGGGTGGACTTGCCGGCGCCGTTGCGGCCGACCAGGGTGACCACCTCGCCGGCCCCCACCTCCAGGCTGACCTCCCGCAGCACCTGCGCCTCGCCGTACCAGGCCGACAGGTTCTCAATGCGCAGCATCAGCGGCTCCCAGGTAGGCGGTGATCACACGCTCGTCGGCGCGGACCTCTTCGTACGGACCCTCGACGAGGACCTTGCCGGCCTGCAGGACGGTCACCGTGTCGGCCAGCCGCCCGACCACGCTCATGTTGTGCTCGACCATCACCACGGTCCGGCCCTGCCGGACCCGGGCGATCAGGTCGACGGTCCGGTCGACGTCCTCCAGTCCCATGCCCGCGGTCGGCTCGTCGAGCAGCAGCACCTTCGGGTCCAGGGCCAGCGCGATGGCCAGCTCCAGCGCCCGCTTGCGGCCGTAGGCGAGCGCCTCGGCGGGCGCCTCGGCCAGCTCGGCCAGCCCGACCATGCCGAGCAGTTCGGTGGCCCGGTCGGTGTACCGCCGCATCAGCGCCGACGAGCGCCAGAACCGCCAGCCGAGCCCGCTCGGGCTCTGCAGCGCCAGCTCGACGTGCTCCCGGGCGCTCAGCTGCGGAAAGAGGCTGGTGATCTGGAAGGAGCGGGCCACGCCGAGCCGGGCGACCTGCTCCGGGGGCAGCCCGGTCACGTCCCGCCCGGCCAGCTCGATCCGCCCGCCACTGGGCTTCAGGAAGCCGGTGAGCAGGTTGAACAGGGTCGTCTTGCCGGCCCCGTTCGGGCCGACCAGCGCGTGCACGCTGTCCGGCGCCACGTCGAGGTCGACGCCGTCGACCGCCCGGAAGCCCCGGAAGTCGCGGGTCAGCCCGCGAGCTGACAGGAGCGCTTGCCCGGCCATCGCCACATCCTCCGCAGGTTCGGCGCGACGGTCCGGTCGGTGACCACGGTCACATGGCCGTCGCGTGCAGGAAACCTACGGCCGGGTGTGTGAGTCGAGCCATGTCGATCACCCACATATTCCCCCGCATCGAACCGGGTTCGTCCACCACCCCCGGCCGGTTCGGCCGGGGTTCGGGGTCATCGAGCCCGATCAGTAGGTCGGGTGGTGACGCTCCGGCATGTGGCGCTCCCACGGCGACCGCCGCGGGAGCGTTCCCGGTCACCCGGTCAGGGCGTCCAGCGCCAGGTCGACGTCGTCGGCGGTGGAGTAGAGGTGGAACGAGGCACGCACCCGGCCGGCCCGCACCGCGGCCCGCACGCCGGCCCGCTCCAGCCGCTCCCGCGCGCCGGGCACCTCGACGGTGACGATGGCGCTCTCACCGGGTGGGCGGCCGAGCCCGGCCAGGAACCGGTTGGCCAGCGCCACGTTGTGCGCGTGCACGGCGGGCACGCCGATCTCGGCGAGCAGGTCGAGGGCGGGCGCGGTGCCGACCCAGCTGAACCAGGCCGGTGAGATGTCGTACCGCCGGGCGTCGGCGGCCAGCCGCAGCGGCGGGCCGTAGTAGGAGGCGTGCGGGTCCTCGCCCGCGTACCAGCCGGCGGCGTCCGGGCGCAGCCGGTCGCGCAGCTCGGGGGCCAGGTAGGCGAAGGCGGTGCCGCGCGGCGCCATCAGCCACTTGTACGCGCCGACCACGACCACGTCGGCGCGGGCCGCGTCGAACGGCAGCCAGCCGCACGCCTGGGTGGCGTCCACCGCCACCAGCGCGCCGTGCGCCCGGGCCGCGGCCACGATCTCGTCGTACGGGGCCACCGCGCCGTCGGCGGACTGCACCAGGCTGAACGCGACCAGGTCGGTGTCGGCGTCGATGGCGTCCACCAGCCCGGCCAGCGGCACCGTGCGCACCTCGACCCCGCGCTCGGCCTGCACCAGCCAGGGGAAGAGGTTGGAGGTGAACTCGACCTCGGGCACCACCACGGTCGCGCCGGCCGGCAGCGCCGCGGCGACCGGGGCCAGCAACTGGGACACCACGCTGCCGGTCGCGACGTCGGCGACCGGCACCCCGACCAGGCCGGCGAAGGCGGCCCGGGACCGTTCGGTCGCCTCCCCCCAGCCCTCCCACGAGGTACGCCCCACCCGCCAGTCCGCCAGCGCCTCCTGCACCGCCGTCCAGGCCGGCTCGGGCGGGAGCCCGTAGCTGGCGGTGTTCAGCCAACCCGGCTGCGGCTGCCACAACTTCTGCGCCTGTTCGATCTCCACCCCGCCGACGCTAGCCACCACCGCCGCCCGGCGGCACGGCCAATCCGCCGCTCGCGGCCCACGCTGGCCGACCGGATGGGGCGGCGCCCTCGGCGTCCCGACCGGGCGGGGTCAGGCGGCGGCGCGGAGGGCGCGCAGGCTGCGGCGGACCTCGTCGACGGCCCGGTCCAGCGGCCAGCGGGCGAGGTCGGCCAGCGGGTGCTCGGCGCGCAGCCGGCGTAGCACCGCCAGCCCGACCAGGTAGCCGCAGCGCTTCGGCAGGTCGCCGGCGAGCGGCGAGTCCCGCATCAGGAAGTACGCGTGCGGGGGTCGGTCGCGGATCGCGGCGAGCCGGTCGTGCAGCACGTGCGCCGCCTCGTGCAGCACCAGCAGCGGGTCGTCACCCGGCGGGCCGAGCTGCTCGACGGCGAGGAAGGGGGCGAACCGCCCGTCGAGCCGGTCCGCCCAGCCGTTGGCCCGGTGCAGCCCGACCAGCACCACGCAGTCGACCGGGTCGCCGTCGGCCGCCCAGTCCAGCGCCTCCGCGACGGCCCGGATGCCGGCGGGCAGCAGCGCGCGGTCGAGAGTACCTCCCGATCTTGCCCGATCCCCGCCGGCCCCACGTGCCGGCCCGCCGCACCCGCCCGACGCCTTCCCCGGGTCCGGTCCGGCTGCCCGGGTCCTGTCGAGCTGCCCCACCAACAGGGGCAACGACCGCGAATCCGGCCAGGACCGCGCTGGAACCAGACCGCGCTGGAACCAGGGAGTAGTGGCTTCCCCGCGACGGGAGGGCACTACGTCGAGGATGTTGCGCGATCTTGGGCGGCAGACAGGGCAGCGGAACGCCCAGCAGGATGGGCGCGCCCGCGGGCCGGGTCAGCTGACGTTGGCGGGGCCGAGGACGCTCTTCAGGTCGGCCATCAGCGCGGTGGTGGCCGCGACCCGGAACGGGCCGAGCCGCAGGGTGGTGGTCCTGCTGCCGTTGAGCAGCTTGACGTGCACCTCGGCGTCGCCCGGGTGCAGCACCAGGGTCTCCTTGAGCCGCTCGACCAGTGGCGGGGTGCACCGGGTCACCGGGATGGTGAGGGTGACCGGCTTGTTGGCCGCGCTGGTGCTGACGTCCGGCATGGACATGTCCATCGCCATGATCCGCGGGGTGTCGTCGCGGCGGTCCACCCGCCCCTTCACCACCACGATGGCGTCCTCGGCGATGTACTGCCCGATCACCTCGTAGGTGTTCGGGAAGAAGAGCGTCTCCACCCCGCCGGCGAGGTCCTCCAGGGTGGCCGAGGCCCAGGCTCGACCCTGCTTGGTGACCCGGCGCTGCACGCCGGAGAGGATGCCGGCGAGGGTGACCACCGCGCCGTCCGGAACGGTGCCCTCCTCGGAGAGCGCGGCGATGGTGCAGTCGGCGGCCGCGCCGAGCACGTGCTCCAGGCCGAACAGCGGGTGGTCGGAGACGTAGAGGCCGAGCATCTCCCGCTCGAAGGCCAGCTTGTCCCGCTTGTCCCACTCCCCGTCGCCGATCACCGGCATCGCCACGTTGCTGCTGGTGTCGGTGTCGCCGAAGCCGGCGCCGAAGAGGTCGTACTGGCCGGCGGCCTCGTTGCGCTTCACCCCGGCGTACGCGTCGATCGCCTCCGCGTGCACCGCGAGCAGCGCCTTGCGGGCGTGCCCGAGCGAGTCGAACGCCCCGGCCTTGATCAGCGATTCGATGGTCTTCTTGTTGCAGACCACCGCGTCCACCTTGGACAGGAAGTCGTAGAAGTCGGTGTAGTCGCCCTTCTCCTGCCGGCAGCGCATGATCGCCGACACCACGTTCGCGCCGACGTTGCGGATGGCCGCCAGGCCGAACCGGATGTCCTTGCCGACCGGGGTGAACGGCCCGGCCGAGGTGTTGACGTCGGGCGGCAGCACCTGGATGCCCATCCGCCGGCACTCCGACAGATAGAGCGCCATCTTGTCCTTGTCGTCGCCGACGGAGGTGAGCAGCGCCGCCATGTACTCGGCCGGGTAGTTGGCCTTGAGGTAGCCGGTCCAGTACGACACCAGCCCGTAGCCGGCGGTGTGCGCCTTGTTGAAGGCGTAGTCGGCGAACGGGACCAGGATGTCCCAGAGGGTCTGGATGGCCTCGTCGGAGTAGCCGTTGCTCCGCATGCCGTCGCGGAACGGGATGAACTCCTTGTCGAGGACCTCCTTCTTCTTCTTGCCCATCGCCCGGCGCAGCAGGTCGGCCTTGCCCAGGCTGTAGCCGGCGAGCACCTGCGCGGCGCGCTGCACCTGCTCCTGGTAGACGATCAGGCCGTAGGTGGGGCCGAGGATCTCCTCCAGCGGCTCGGCCAGCTCCGGATGGATCGGGGTGATCTCCTGGAGGCCGTTCTTGCGCAGCGCGTAGTTGGTGTGCGAGTTGGCGCCCATCGGGCCGGGCCGGTAGAGCGCCAGCACCGCGGAGATGTCCTCGAAGTTGTCCGGCTTCATCAGCCGCAGCAGCGAGCGCATCGGCCCGCCGTCGAGCTGGAAGACGCCGAGGGTGTCGCCGCGGGCCAGCAGCTCGTACGTCGGCTTGTCGTCCAGCGGCAGCTTGAGCAGGTCGACGGTGGTGCCGTGGTTGAGGGCGATGTTCTTCAGCGCGTCGTCGATGATGGTGAGGTTGCGCAGGCCGAGGAAGTCCATCTTCAACAGCCCGAGCGACTCGCAGGTCGGGTAGTCGAACTGGGTGATGATCGCCCCGTCGGCGTCCCGGCGCATCAACGGGATGTGCTCGATGATCGGCTCGGCGGACATGATCACGCCGGCCGCGTGCACGCCGGTCTGCCGGATCAGCCCCTCGATGCCGCGGGCGGTGTCGATCACCTTGCGCACGTCCGGGTCGGACTCGTAGAGGCCCCGGATCTCGCCGGCCTCGGCGTAGCGCGGGTGCTTCGGGTCGAAGATGCCCGACAGCGGGATGTCCTTGCCCATCACCGCCGGCGGCATCGCCTTGGTGATCCGGTCGCCCACCGCGTACGGGTAGCCGAGCACCCGGGCCGAGTCCTTGATCGCGGCCTTCGCCTTGATCGTGCCGAAGGTGGCGATCTGGGCGACCTTGTCCTCGCCCCACTTCTCGGTGACGTACTTGATGACCTCACCGCGCCGGCGCTCGTCGAAGTCGATGTCGACATCCGGCATCGAGACGCGCTCGGGGTTGAGGAACCGCTCGAAGATCAGCCCGTGCGGGATCGGGTCGAGGTCGGTGATGCCCAGCGCGTACGCCACCAGCGAGCCGGCGGCGGAGCCACGGCCCGGGCCCACCGCGATGCCCTGGCTCTTGGCCCACTGGATGAAGTCGGCGACCACGAGGAAGTACGACGGGAAGCCCATCTGGATGATGACGCCCAGCTCGTACTCGGCCTGCTTGACGTGCCCTTCCGGGATGCCCTCGGGGTAGCGGCGGGCCAGCCCGGCGAAGGTCTCCTTGCGGAACCAGGACTCCTCGGTCTCGCCCTCCGGCACCGGGAAGCGCGGCATCAGGTTGCGGAACTCGAACATCCCGGTCGGGTCGACCTTCTCGGCCACCAGCAGCGTGTTGCGGCAGCCCTCCAGCCACACGTCGGAGCCGTCCACGCCGCGCATCTCGTCGGCGGACTTGATGTAGTAGCCGCTGCCGCCGAACTTGAACCGGTTCGGGTCGGCGATGTTGCTGCCGGTCTGCACGCAGAGCAGCACGTCGTGCGACTCGGACTGGGCCTCGTGGGTGTAGTGCGAGTCGTTGGTGACCACCGGCGGGATGCCGAGCTTGCGACCGACCTCCAGCAGGCCGTCGCGGACCCGCTTCTCGATGTCCAGGCCGTGGTCCATCAGCTCCAGGAAGTAGTTCTCCCGGCCGAAGATCTCCTGGTACTTGGCCGCCGCCTCCAGCGCCTGCGCCTCCTGGCCCAGCCGCAGCCGGGTCTGCACCTCGCCGGAGGGGCAGCCGGTGGTGGCCATCAGGCCGTCGGCGTACTCGGCGATCAGCTCGGCGTCCATCCGCGGCCACTTGACGAAGAAACCCTCGGTGTACGCGCGGGAGGTCAGCGCAAACAGGTTGTGCAGGCCGGTCTTGTTCCGCGCCCAGATCGTCTTGTGGGTGTAGCCGCCGCTGCCGGAGACGTCGTCGCTCTTCTGCTCCGGCCGGCCCCACTTGACCCGCTGCTTGTGGAAGCGCGACTCCGGCGCCACGTACGCCTCGATGCCCAGGATCGGGGTGACCCCGGCCGCCATCGCCTGCTTGTAGAAGTCGTGCGCGCCGTGCATGTTGCCGTGGTCGGTCATCGCCACCGCCGGCATCCCCTGCCGGCTGACCTCGGCGAACAGATCCTTGAGCCGGGCGGCGCCGTCGAGCATCGAGTACTCCGTGTGCACGTGCAGATGCGCGAACGAATCGCCCATGCGGAGCGCCCCCCGGGGTCGGATCATGGGATGGTCGAGGTCGGTCCGCTTACCCTATCCCCGCCGCGCCGGGCGGCTCCAGCAGCCGCGCGGGCGACCCGCGGGGCCGTGGTGTGGATCTCTTCGACGGCCCCCGGCGACCGGCCGCGCAGTCGGCTGCCGGACTCGCTCTCGCCGCCACCGCGCCGCCGGCCCTAGCCTGGAACGACGGCGGATACCGGCGAGCATTGGACGAGCGGATGCCCCTCGCGGACGGGATCGAGGACCTGGCCGGCGCGGCCGCACGTGGCGACCCGGCGGCGCTCGACGCGCTGCTGGTGGCGGTACGGCCGGAGGTGCTGCGGCTCTGCGCCCGCCTGCTGCCGCACCGCGAGGACGCCGAGGAGGCGTGCCAGGACACCCTGCTCGCGCTCGCCCGGGGGATCAGCCGGTTCGAGCGGCGCTCGTCGTTCCACACCTGGCTCTACCGGCTCGCCGCCAACCGGGCCCGCTCCACCTACCGGGTGCTGCGGCGGCGCTGGTTGGTCGAGGCCGGCGGGGTGCCGCTGCCCGACCGGCCCGACCCGCGGCGCACCAGCGTGGTCGCCGGCACCCGGCTCGACCTGCTCGACGCGCTCGACGCGGTCCGCCCCGAGTTGGCCGAGGTGGTCACCCTGCGCGACGTGCTGGAGCTGAGCTACCGCGAGATCGCCGACCTGCTCGACGTGCCGGAGGGCACCGTGAAGTCCCGGGTCCACCTGGCCCGCCAGCAGGTCCGGCAGCGGCTGGCCGATGAGTAGGAGCGGGGCGTGCGGGCCGCTCGCCGCGGCCGTCCTCGCCGTGGTCGCGGGGGTCACCGGGTGTGGCGGCGACACCCCCGTCTCGCCGCTGCCCGTCCAGCCGCCGGCACCGGTCGCCGCCAGCGCCACCCCGACCGGCCCGGCCGCCGGCACCACCCCGCCGACCCCGCCGGGCCCGTCGACCGTCGCGCCGACGAGCCGGCGTCCCGCGCCGGTCGGGCCCGCGTCCACGACCCGGAGCAGGGGTACCCGCACGCCGTCACCGACGAACGCCTGCCACGGCCCGATCCGCTACGACATCGTCCTCGCCGAGACCGAGCTGGAACTGATCAGGTCCCTCTGCTTCGCGGCCGGCGCGGTGCTGCGCATCCAGGGCATCGGGCCCGGCCTGGTCACCGTGGACCGGGAGGACCTGGTCTCCCGCCACTACGAGGCGGGAGTGGTGGACATCCGCTTCGTGCGGGCCGGCACCGTGGCGGTGACCATCCCGCAGGACGGCCGGGAGCACACCATCACCGTGGTGGTGGTGTAGGACGACCGGGGGCGGTCCGGGTCAGCGTGGGCCTCCGCCGAAGCCGATCTCGTTCCCGTCGGGATCGACATAGGTGATCTTTCGTACGCCGTTCGAGTAGGTCTCCCGGTTCGCCGGCTCCAGTCCCCGCCCGGCGATCGCGGCCACCCGGGAGTCGAGGTCGTCGACGAAGACGGCGTGCATCGCGTGGCCGGCACGGTCGGGCCGCTGTTCGATGTAGACGAACCGGTGTTCGGCGAGTTCCCAGACCGCCTCGGTGTCGTGCGGAAGGAACGACGGCGGGGCGCCGAGCAGCCGCTCGTACCAGGCCAGCGCCGCGGGGTAGTCGTTGACCGGTATCCCCGCGAACAGGTCGACTGCCATCCCGCCATGCTAGTCGGACGGCGGGCCTCGTCCGGGGGACGCCGGCGGGCCACCCGGGCTGGCGCGTCTAGTCGTCCCGTACCCGCACCTCGGCGAGGAGCGCGTCGACGAAGTCCGTCCCCGCATCCGGCGGCGGCACCACCTGTACGTAGAGCAGGCCGGCCGGACCGGCCAGCCCGGCCGCCTCGACGATCACCGGCCGGCCGCGCGGGCAGGCGTACCCGGCCACCACCCAGTCCACCCCGCCGAGGCGGGCACGCCGCACCGGCGCGGCGGCGCAGTCGGCGTGCGGCCGCTCGGCGAGGAAGCCCTCGGGGCCGGTCCGCCGGGCGAGGCCGGCGGAGAGGCCGACGAAGGCTCCCGGCACGCCGGGGTCGGCCGCCCAGCGGGCCGGGTCCGGCGAGATGACCAACGCCGGTTCGAGGTCGCCGTCGTCGCCGTACCGGCCGGCCCAGCCGGTGCCGGTGGCCCGCCAGCCCGCTGGCAGGGTGACCGTGACCGGACCGCTGCTCGCGGTGGCGTCGCGGGCGCGACCCGGACGGGCCGCGTCGCCGGCCGCCCCGCCCAGCGTGACGAGCACCAGCACGCCCGCCGCGACCAGCCCGGCCCGGCGCCGGCCCACCCCGGACGGCGGGCCAGCCGGCGTCCCCCCGGCGGATCCGTCGAGCCCGGATTCCGACGCGGATTCGCCGGGCCCGGACCACGTCGCGGCGGCTCGGTCGCGGCGGGACCGCGCGGAAGCGGTCCGCAGCGCGGCGCGGAAGGTTGCCGCGTCCGGGTAGCGGTCGGCCGGGCGGTGCGCGGTGGCCCGGCGGAGCACCGCGACCACCGCCGGCGGGACGCCGGGGCGCGGCCGGACCGGCACGCCGCGCCGGTCGCGCAGAGCAGCGTCACGCCGAGCCGGCCCAGCCCGAACACGTCGGCGCGGGTGTCCACCACGGCGAGCGGGTCGTCCTGTTCGGGGGCCATGTAGCCGGGAGTGCCCGCCCGGGCGGTCAGCCCGGAGGCGGCGGCGAGCGCCTTGGCCAGCCCCAGGTCGGCGACGAGCACCCGCTCGCCGCCGGGGCCGGACCGGAACAGGATGTTGCCCGGCGTCACGTCGCGGTGCACCACCCCGTGCCGGTGCAGCACGGCGACCCCGGCCGCGACCTCGTCGAGCAGGTCCACGGCCGACGCCACCGGCAACGGGCCGCCGGCCAGCCGGTCCCGCAGGCTGCCGCCGTCCGCCCAGGCCAGCACCGCGTACGGCCGGCCGTCGGGCAGCTCGCCCACCGCGTGCACCCGGACCAGCCGGTCGTGGTCGAGCCGCCGCAGCAGCCGGGCCTCGTCCAGGAAACGTTCCCGCACCCGCAGGTCGTGGCTCCAGTTCTCGGCCAGCACCTTGATCGCCACCCGGGAGTCGAGCACCGGGTCGTGCCCGAGCCAGACCGTCGCGAACGACCCCGCCCCGAGCAGCCGCTCGATCCGGTAGGAGCCGATCCGCACCGGAGCGGTCATGGCGCCACCTCCGCGATCCGCCTCTCCGGCGGAGCCTCCGCCTCGACCGTAGACGGCCGGCCCGGCCGGCGGCACTCCCCGACCGGCCGGCCGCGCCGCGTCCGGCGCCGGGTCGGGAACCCGACGAACCGATCCGGTGCGGCCGGAGACCAACAGGACAGGAGACACCGCACCCAGGAGGAGAACCCACCATGAACCGACTCTCGTCCGTCGTCGTCGCGGGGGCGCTGGCCCTCGCCACGATCGGCACCGTCGCGGCCCCGGCCGTCGCCCGGCCCGACGCCGGCCGCACCGCCACCGCCACCGGTCCCGCCCACACGGCCACCACCCAGCCGGTCGCCCGGGTGACCGCGGCCCGGCCGGCACAGGTCGAGGTGCTCGGCGTGCGCGGCACCGGCCCGTACCGGATCGGCGCCCGGCTGGACCGGCTCGTCGCCACCGGCCGGATCGACTGGACCGCGCCCGGCTGCGCCGGGGTGGTGCACGCCGGCGCCACCGGCGAGTGGGCCGGCGTGATCCTGCTGGCCTTCCGGCACGGCCGCCTGGTGGAGGTGGGCACCGCCACCGCGCCGCCGCGCTCGCCCGCCGGGGCGGCGGTCGGCATGTCCTTCGCCGAGCTGGAGCGGATCTACGGCCCGCGCGGCGCGCTGATCAGCAACAACGCCGGGGACGCCACGGCCTACCTGGTCCGCTTCGGGTCCCGGGTCGAGCTGTTCACCGGCCACCCGATCCGGCCGGGTGTCGGCTACTTCCAGGTCGGCCCGGCGTCCTACGTCGAGCGCACCTTCCGGCAGGGCGCCGCCTGCTGAACCTCTGGGTGGGAACTGCACGGGCGGGCGGTGGCCGATCGGCCACCGCCCGCCGCCGGGACGGGCCCGGGTCAGAGCAGGGTCGCGTTCCAGTACGACAGCACGGGGCCGATCATCTGGAAACGGACCCAGGAGGAGCATCCCCGGGTACCGCTCGGGTTGTTACGGGGACAGGCGAACAGCGGGCTCGCCGCGCCCACGATGGTGCCGGCGTAGGCCCAGCGAGGGCTGACGATGTGCACCGGCCCGCCGCTGTCACCGTGCCCGGCGGCCGCCACCCCGTCCCGTCCGGCGGTCGCCGTGCCACAGGTCAGCCGACCGGTGATGTCGGTGCAGTAGTTCGTCTTGATGACGGTGAGTCCGCCACAGACCTCGCCGCTGAAGGCGCCGTTGAAGCACACGCCGGAGCCCTCTGCCGACGTCCAGGGCGAGGAGGACATCCCCTGGATGCTGGTGTCGGTGACGAACATCGTCGCCGAACCGGTGCCGGTGACGATCGCCGTGTCCGTCCCGCGGTCGCGGGTGTCGATCCAGTTCTTCCGACCGACGTACTCCGAACCGTTGTAGAGGTAGGCGCCGTTGGCGAAGCAGTGTGCCGCGGTGAGGAAGTAGCTCACCCCGTTGCGTCGGATGCCCGGGCCGATGGTGCACGACGAGCGGCCGTCGTTCAGCTCGGCGCCCGCGGTCCACGGCGAGAAGTCGTCCCAGCGGGAGAAGAGCGCGTCCTGCGCCGGCTCCGGAACCTCCTCGACCTCGATGTCCGCGCCGAACATCTCCCGCAGCGTCCGCACCGTGGCCTCGGACGGCTTGACCACCCCGAGGCGCAGTGTGTTGGTGGACTCGTGGGGCCCCCACTCGACCAGCCGGATGCCGGACCGCCGTAGCGCCGCCACGTGGTCGCTCACCCGGTCGCGGCGATTCACCAGCTCGCGGTAGGTGTACCGGGCCTCCTCGTGCACGACGACGTCACCGGAGATCGACCGGACCGATGCCGCACTCGCCGCCGACGCGGCCCGTCCCTGGTAGGAGACGTGCACCCGGCCCTCCGGGTCGACCCAGTGCCCGGCGAACCGGCTGTCGTCGTGTGCCACCCGCCACGCGTCCTGGGCCAGCGCGGTGGCCTTCATCAACCGGTCCTCACTCAGCGCCGGGGTGGCGCGGCTCGCCGCTGCACTGGCCGCCGTCGGCGCGACACCGACGGCGGCGAACAGGGCGAACACCAGGAGTGCGGCGGGCAATGCCCTTCTTCGCATGTACGGCTCCCTTTCAGCAGAGCACCGCTGGACAGGGACACACAGGGGACGACGGGATGACCTCCGCTGGTCGGAGCCGTCGTGACGGCAGCCTTCCGCCCGGCCTGGGCGAGGAAGCGCCGGTATGCGGACTGGAAGCAGCGAAGACGCCCGCAGGGGCGGCCGCCGGCTGGCCGACGTCGACTCGTCAGTCAGCAGAGCCGGTTGCGCGCGATCGACAAGACATGGATCCCCCGTGATGATCCTGCCGCCAAAGATATTGACGTGCGCCGAACTCTACGGACAACGGAGAGCGATGTAAAGAGCACCCAACGACACCGCCGGGCCGAGCCACATCATGATGAGCCAGCACGATGATATGGAGCTGGACAACGGTGTGTGTCACACAGTATCGTGTGATGCATGGTGAGCGATGAGATCCTCCGGACCCACCTCCAGGAGCTACGCCGGGGCACGGTCGTGGTGGCGAGCCTCGTCGCCCTGCGCCGCCCCGACTACGGCTACGCGCTGCTGCAACGCCTCACCGACCACGGCTTCCCGGTCGACGCCAACACGCTCTACCCGCTGCTGCGGCGGCTGGAGGAGCAGGGGTTGCTGACCAGCGAGTGGAACACCGAGGAGAGCCGGCCGCGCAAGTTCTACCGGACCAGCGAGGAGGGTGAGTCGGTGCTGGCCCGACTCCTCACCGACGTGGCCGCCGTGCAGACCTCCCTGACCGGGCTGATCGAAGGAGCCGACCGATGACCACCCTGACCGACCGCTACCTCGCCGCCACCCTGCGCTCGGTGCCGGTCGCGCGCCGCGAGGAGATCGCCACCGAGCTGCGCGGCTCGATCGAAGACATGATCGAGGGCCGCACGGCCGGCGGGCAGGACACCGCCGCCGCCGAGCGGGAGGTGCTCACCGAGCTGGGCGACCCGGCGCAGTTGGCCGCCCGCTACGCCGACCGCCGGTTGCAGCTCATCGGCCCGACCTACTACCTGGCCTGGGAGCGGCTGCTGAAGCTCCTGCTCAGCTTCGTGCCGGCCACGGTCGGCATCGTGGTCGGGCTGCTGGCGGCCACCGACGGTGAGAACCCCGGCGGGGCGGTCGGCGAGGGCATCGCCACCGCCCTCACGGTGGCCCTGCACATCGCGTTCTGGGTCACCCTGGTCTTCGCGGTGCTGGAGCGCACCAGCACCGCCCTGCACCTGCCCGAGTGGAGCGTCGACCAGTTGCCGGAGGGGCCCGTCGACCGGCAGATCACCCTGACCGACACCGCCGCCGCGATCGGCTTCCTGGCCCTCTTCATCGCCTACCTGCCGATGCAGCACTTCCGGTCGTTCGTTCCCGCCGACGGCGACGACAACCTGCCGATCCTCGACCCGGCGCTGTGGGGCTTCTGGCTGCCGTTCCTGATCGCCGTGCTGGTCGCCACCGTCGGCCTGGAGATCGCCAAGTACCGGGCCGGCCGCTGGACCTGGCCGCTGGTCGCGGTGAACGCGGTGCTCAACCTGGCGTTCGCGGTGCCGGTGATCTGGCTGATGTCGACCGACCGGCTGCTCAACCCCGACTTCGTGAACCGCTTCGAGTGGCTCGGCGAGGCCGACAACCTGGACACCGTCGCCACCGTCGTGGTCGCCGGCACGGCGCTGGTCGTGCTCTGGGACACCGTCGACAGCGCGATCAAGGCGTACCGCAACCGGCACTGACCGCACGACCGTCGCGGCCCGGCACCCACGGGGGTGCCGGGCCGCGCCGCGTGCGCCGGCTCGTATCCCGACGGAGCTTCCCGGACTCAGCGGCTCACGGCGGTCTCCCGCTCCATGTGTGACAGCTTCTCGGGGTTGCGCACCGCGTAGAGCCCGGTGATGAGGCCGTCGTCGATGCGCACCGCGACGACGGTGTCGATCTCGCCGTCGAACCTGAGGATCAGCGCCGGGTGGCCGTTGACCTGTGCCGGCTGCAGCGACGCCCCGGCGATCTTCTCCATCCCGGCGGCCAGCAGCCGGCCCACCTTGTCGGCCCCCACGATCGGCCGCGGGACGGCCTGCTTGACTCCGCCACCGTCCCCCAGCAGGACGACGTCCGGTGCGAGGATGTCGAGCAGCTGCTGCAGATCGCCCGTCTCGACCGCCCGCCGGAACGCCTCGAGCGCGTCCCGGGTCTGGCCCGCGGAGACCACCCCGCGTGGTCGGCGGGCCGCGACGTGCGCCCGTGCCCGGTGGGCGATCTGGCGGACCGCGGCCGGGTTCTTGTCGACGGCTTCCGCGATCTCGTCGTAGTCCAGGTCGAACACCTCGCGCAGCACGAAGACCGCCCGCTCGGTGGGGGTGAGCGTCTCCAGCACCAGCAGCATCGCCATCGAGACGCTGTCGGCCAACTCGACGTCCTCGGCCACGTCGGGCGTGGTCAGCAGCGGCTCGGGCAACCAGGGGCCGACGTAGGACTCCTTGCGCCGGCGGAGCGTACGCAGCCGGGTGAGTGCCTGGCGGGTGGTGATCCGGACCAGGTACGCCCGCGGGTCCCGCACCGTGCCGAGATCGACGTTCACCCACCGCAACCAGGTCTCCTGCAGGACGTCCTCGGCGTCGGCGGCCGAGCCGAGCATCTCGTAGGCGACGGTGAACAGCAGGTTGCGGTGGGCGAGGAACGCCTCGGTGGCGGGGTCCAGCGCCTCGTCGGTGCTCACTGGTCGCTCGCTCATAGCCGGCTCCTGCCCCGTTCGCTGTCGACTGTGCCACCCATTGGACGCCGGTCCCCGCCGCCGCGTGACATCCGCGGTCGGTGGCGCAGGCCACATCGCCGCCCTGTCACAGGGCCCGGATCGCCGGCATCTCCATGTCCACGAGACGCCGCGGACGACCCGCGCGGCGGGCAACCCCACGAGCAGGAGCCTGGTCATGAACGAGCACACCACCCACCAGCAGGTCGCGCTGATCACCGGAGCGAACAAGGGGATCGGTCGCGCGAGCGCCGAGCAGCTCGCCGCGCTGGGCATGACGGTCGTGATCGGCGCCAGAAGCCCGCAGCGCGGCGAGGAGGCCGCCGCGGCGGTGCGCGCGGCGGGCGGCGACGCGCACGCGGTCACCCTGGACGTCACCGACCCGACCACCGTGCGGGCGGCCGCGCGGCAGGTCGAGGAGCGCTTCGGCCACCTCGACGTGCTGGTCAACAACGCCGGCATCACCGGATCCGGGCAGGTCTCGCCCGAAGACGCCCACGACCAGGTCCCGAGCTCCGTCGACCTGGACATGGTCCGGTCGGTGTTCGAGACCAACGTGTTCGGCGTGATCGCGGTGACCAACGCCCTGCTCCCGCTGCTGCGGCGGTCGCCGGCGCCGCGCATCGTCAACGTCAGCAGCGCCGCCGGGTCGCTGACCCTCACCAGCGACCCCGACGGCCCGCTGGCGGGTCTGCTGTCGTCGGCCGCGTACGCGCCGTCCAAGACCGCGCTGAACGCGCTGACCGTGCAGTACGCCAACGAGCTGCGCAAGGACGGCGTGCTGGTGAACGCCGCCGACCCCGGCTACGTCGACACCGAGATCAACAACCACCGTGGGTACCTCACCCCCGCGCAGGGCGCCGCGGTCGTGGTGCGCCTCGCCACGCTCGGTGCGGACGGACCGACCGGCGGGTTCTTCAGCGCGGACGGCCCGGTGCCCTGGTAGCGGTCAGGTGTGCGGGCCGGCCACCTGGCCGGCTCAGCCCGGACACCCGACCCGAGAGAATCGACAACCCCGCAAGGAGATCCTGATGAACCTCGCGCTGTGGATCGTCACCGGACTGCTCGCCGCGGTCCTCCTGGTCAGCACGTCCAAGATGTTCGTGCCCAGGGAGAAGATCGCCTCCGCGGGCCACGCCGCGGAATGGGTCCTGGACTTCAGCCCCGGCGCCCTCCGGGCCATCGGCGCCCTCGAGCTGCTGGCGGCGGCGGGCCTGATCCTGCCCGCCGTACTCGACATCGCGCCGGTGCTGGTGCCGGTGACCGCCACCTGTGTGGCGTTGCTGTTCGCCTGCGCGGCGACCATGCGCCTGCGCCGTGGCGAGCGGGCCACGATCGTGCCCGACCTGGTCTATCTCGCGCTGGCCGTTTTCGTGGCCTGGGGCCGCTTCGGCCCCGAGTCGTTCACCGGCTGACCCGCGCGCTCGGGCCGCCCCTGTCGGGGGCGGCCCGACCTCGCGTCCGGGGTCGGGACTACCGGTCGCCGCCCGGGCGCAGCGCACCGGTGGTGGCCGCGGCGAGGAAGCCGGTCCAGGCCGCGGGGCCGAAGGCCAGCACCGGCCCGCCACGGTCCTTGCTGTCGCGTACGCCGACCACGCCGGCCAGGTTCGTCGCCACCTCGACGCAGGTGGACCCGCCGTTGCTGCTCCGGGTTGACTTGCGCCAGACGGCGCCGGTCAGGTCCACGACCGTGCCACCTCCTGAATCAGCTCCCGGGAGGCTCTGCGGGGCAGCGCCTCGCCCCGCACCCGCTCCCATGCTCGTTGAAGGCTATCAACGTCCTCGGACCGATCTGTGACCTGCGCTCGCAACTGGTTGTCGAGATGGGCCACCTCAGCGCCGTCCATCGTGCGGGCCAGGATGAATGGCCCGGCAAGCCCAGGATGCATGCCCGCTTCGGCGGGCACCACATGAATATCGACCTGAGGAAGCTCACCCATCTCCAACAAATGCGCGAACTGCTCGGTCATCACCGCCGGGCCGCCGATCCGGCGGCGCAGCACCGCCTCGTCGACCACGAAGACGGCCTCCGGCGGGGTGTCCCGGGTGAGCACGGCCTGACGGGACAACCGGGAGGTCACCCGCTGCTCCACCTCCGCCTCGCGCAGCATGCCGCCGCCGGTGAGCACCGCACGGGCGTAGCACTCGGTCTGCAGCAGGCCGGGGATCAGGGACGGCTCGAACCAGCGGATCAACGTCGCCTCCGCCTCCACCTGGATCCACTCCCGCAGCCAGGGCGGTGCGGCGTCGGCGCGGACCAGGGCGAGCAGCCGCTCGAAGAAGCCGCCGGACTCCAGCGCCGCGTCGACCCGGCCGACGAAGTCCTGCGACGGGGTCCGGTGGCCGATCTCCACCATGCCGACCAGCGACGACGAGTAGTTGATCCGCTGGGCCAGCTCCTCCTGGCTGAGCCCCCGGTCGCGCCGGGCCCGGCGCAGCTCGCCGCCGAGGAACTCCAGTGTGGACAACGACCCCTCGCCCATCACACCTCCACCACAACCCGGCCACGCGTCACCACCGCCCGTCACCGGCGTCACGCCGGCCGGCACCGGGCAGCGGTGGCCCGTCGATGCCTTCCGACCGTAGTCGTCCGGGCAGCAGAGTGTGAACAGGCACGACGGAGGAGGTCGACGATGGGCGAGCGCGCGAATGCCGTACCCCGGAACGTGCGGCGGCACGTCGCCGCGCGGCCGGCCTGGCGGTGCCGGGTCTGCGCGGCGCCCTGGCCCTGCCAGCCGGCCAAGCTGGCGCTGCGCGTCGAGTACGCGCACGACCCGGTCGGGCTCTCGGTCTACCTCTGCGTGCTGCTGCACGAGGCCGCCGGGGACTGGCTGCGGCTGCGCCCCCGGCCACCGGACCCGGCCGAGCTGTTCGCCCGGTTCGTCGGCTGGACCCGCCCGGTCGGGGCGGCCGCCGAACGCGGACGGCTGGACCGGCTGCTCGACCGGGTGAGCGCGGCCGGGTCGGCACCCGGCGCCCGGTCGCGGCGCCGGGCCGGCGCGGGCCGACCCGGCCGGGTGCCTGACCGGCGGCGGCCGGCGGGATGAGATCCTCACCAGGGTGACCACGGAGACGGACGACTGGCGGCGACCGGGCCCCACCCCGGAGCAGCAGCGGTTCGACGTCTACGCCGGGCTGGCCGCCGCGGTGCTGGCGCTGTTCAGCCTCACCCTGGCCCGCAGCACCGGGGCGTTCCTGCTCGGGCCCCCGCCGTCCGGCCCGGAGCAGGTCGTCTGGACCGTCGCGGTGACCCTGCCGCTGATCTGGCGGCGCCGCTTCCCCGCCACCGTCACGCTGGTGATCTCGGCCGCGTTCATCGCCGCCCAGGCGCGCTCCGCCCCGGAGACGCAGCTGTCGGGCTGGGCGCTGTTCGCCGCGATCTACACCCTCGGCGCCTGGGGGCGCGACCGCCGGCTCTCCAAGCGGCTGCGGATGGGCGTCATCGCCGTCATGTTCGTCTGGCTCGGGGTCTACTACGCGACCACCATCGGCAGCATCCCGCCGGACGCGTTCGCCCGCGCGGTCGGGCCGGTGCCCCCGGTGCTCGCCGCGATCGTCAGCGGCGTGCTGGTCAACGGGTTGTACTTCGGCTTCGCGTACTTCTTCGGCGAGACCGCGTGGCTGGCCGCCCGGCGCCAGCACGAGCTGGCCGAGCGGGCCGAACAGCTGCGCCGGTCCCAGGCGGAGGTCCGCGAGCACGCGGTGGTCGGCGAGCGGGTCCGCATCGCCCGGGAGCTGCACGACGTGGTGGCCCACCACGTGTCGGTGATGGGGGTGCAGGCGTCCGCCGCCCGGCGGGTCTTCGACAAGGACCCGGTGAAGGCCCGCACGGCGCTGACCGCGATCGAGGAGACCGCCCGCACGGCGGTCGACGAGCTGCGCCGGATGCTCGGCCTGCTGCGCGCCCGCGACGCCGGCCCGGCCGGCCCCGAGCCCGCCGGCCCCGCCGGGATCGACCAGATCCCGGCCGTGGTCGCCCGCGCCCGCGAGGCCGGGCTGCGGGCCACCCTGGGGGTGTACGGGGACCCGGTGCCGCTGCCGGAGTCGGTGTCCCAGGCCGCGTACCGGGTGGCCCAGGAGGCCGTCACGAACGCGCTCAAACACGCCACCGGGGCGACCGTGCTGGACGTACGGATCCGCCACCTGGCACACGAGGTGGAGGTCGACGTGACCGACGACGGACGGGCCAGCCGGCCGGCGAACGCCGACGGGCTGGGCCTGATCGGCATGCGCGAGCGGGTCGCCACGCACGGCGGGGCGCTGGAGGTCGGCCCGCGCGCGAGCGGCGGCTGGCGGGTCCGCGCCCGCTTCCCGCTCCCGGCGGAGCGTCCGGCGTGAGCGCGGACGGGCCCGTGGCGGACCGGCCGATCCGGGTGCTGCTCGCCGACGACCAGCACCTGGTCCGCACCGGTTTCCGGGTCATCCTCGAGGTGGAGGACGACATCGAGGTGGTCGGCGAGGCCGCGGACGGCGACCGGGCGGTCGGCATGACCCGGGCGCTGCGCCCGGACGTGGTGCTGATGGACGTGGAGATGCCCGTCGTCGACGGGCTGGCGGCCACCCGGCGGATCACCGCCGACTCCGACGGGCCGGGCGGGCCGGCGGTGCTGATCCTCACCACCTTCGACCGGGACGACTACCTGTTCGCCGCGCTGCGCGCCGGGGCCAGCGGCTTCCTGCTGAAGAACGGCACGCCGGAGGCGCTGGTCGAGGCGATCCGGGTGCTGGCCCGGGGCGACGGGCTGCTCGCCCCGGAGCTCACCCGGCGGGTGATCGCCACCTTCGCCCGGCCCGGTGACGCGGCCGGCGCGGGCGTCTCGCCGGAGGCGGCGCTGCGGGAACTCACCCCCCGCGAACGGGAGGTGCTGGTGCTGGTCGCCCGGGGCGCCAGCAACGCCGAGATCGCCGCCGAGCTGCACCTGGGCGAGGCGACGGTGAAGACGCACGTCAGCCGGGTGCTGGCCAAGCTCGGGCTGCGCGACCGGGTGCAGGCGGTGGTCTTCGCGTACGAGCACGGGGTGGTGCGGCCCGGCGGGTGACCGTCTCCGCCTTGCGGGGGACGGCCCGGTTCCACCGGCGGGCGGACGGCGGCCGGCGCGTGCCGATCTAGCGTGGTCGCCGTGACGAACGTGCTCCGCCTCGACGGGGTCGACCGCAGCTTCGGCGACCGTCAGGTGCTCCGGAACGTGTCCTTCGACGTGGTCGCCGGCCGGATGACTGGCTTCGTCGGCGGCAACGGCGCCGGCAAGACCACCTCCATGCGGATCATCCTCGGGGTGCTCGCCCCGGACGCCGGCGAGGTCAGCTGGCAGGGCGTGCCGCTGACCCGGGAGGTCCGCGGGCGCTTCGGCTACATGCCGGAGGAACGCGGCCTCTACCCGAAGATGAGCGCCCGGGAACAGGTGGCCTACCTGGGCCGGCTGCACGGGATGACCGCGGCGGCGGCGCGGCGCAACACCGACGCGCTGCTGGAGCGGGTCGGCCTCGCCGAGCGCGCCGACGACCTGCTGGAGACGCTGTCGCTGGGCAACCAGCAGCGCGCGCAGATCGCCGCCGCGCTGGTGCACGACCCCGAGGTGCTGGTGCTCGACGAGCCGTTCTCCGGCCTCGACCCGCTCGCCGTGGACACGGTCGTCGGCGTGCTGCGGGAGCGGGCCGCGGCCGGCGTGCCGGTGCTCTTCTCCAGTCACCAGCTCGACGTGGTGGAGCGGCTCTGCGACGACCTGGTGATCATCGCGGGCGGGGTGATCCGGGCCGCCGGCAGCCGGGAGGAGCTGCGCCGGACGTACACCTCGCCCCGGTTCGAGCTGGTGGTGGCGACCGACGCCGGCTGGCTGCGGGACCAGCCCGGGGTGACCCTGGTCGACCTGGACGGCGCCCGCGCGGTGTTCGACCTCGCCCCCGGCGCCGACGAGCAACCGGTGCTGCACGCGGCGCTCGCCCGCGGCCCGGTCCGCGCGTTCCGCCCGGTCAGCCCCTCCCTCACCGAGATCTTCCGAGAGGTCGCCCAGTGAACACCACGCAGGCCACCCGCCTGGTCGCCGCCCGCGAGATCCGGGTCAAGCTGCGCGACCGCACGTTCCTGTTCAGCACCCTGTTCTTCCTGCTCATCGCCGCCGCGGCGACGATCCTGCCGCCGCTGCTCTCCGGCGGCCCGTCGAGCGTGGCGGTGACCGAGGCGGCCGCCGGGCCGCTGCGCGACGCCGGCCTGGAGGTGCGGACGGTCGCCGACGACCGGGCCGCCGAGCAGGCCGTCCGCGACGGCGACGTGGACGCCGCCGTGGTCGCCGGGCCGGCGGTGCTGGCGATGGACGACGCGCCCGACGACGTGGTGGCGGCGCTGAGCAGCCAACCCGCGGTCCGGCTGCTGGACCCGGACGCGGTGGACCCGGTGGTGGCGTTCCTGGTGCCGTTCGCCTTCGCGTTCGTCTTCTTCGTCACCTCCCAGACCTTCGGCGTGCAGATCGCGCAGAGCGTGGTGGAGGAGAAGCAGACCCGGGTGGTGGAGATCCTGGTGGCCGCGGTGCCGGTCCGGGCGCTGCTGGCCGGCAAACTGCTCGCCGGCACGGTGCTGGCGCTCGGGCAGATCACGCTGATCGCCCTGGTCGCCATCGTCGGCATGCGGTTCGCCGACAGCGGCGGGCTGCTCGCGCTGCTCGGGCCGCCGATCGGCTGGTTCGTACCGTTCTTCCTGCTCGGCTTCGTGCTGATCGCGGCCATGTGGGCGGCGGCCGGGGCGCTGGTCAACCGGCAGGAGGACATCGCCGGCGTGTCGACGCCGGTGCAGCTCGCGGTGATGCTGCCGTTCTTCGCGGTGATCTTCCTCAACGACAACGCGACGGCCATGCGGCTGCTGTCCTACCTGCCGTTCTCCGCGCCGACGGCGATGCCGCTGCGGCTGTTCACCGGCGACGCGGCCGGCTGGGAGCCGCTGGTGTCGCTGGCCCTGCTGCTGGTGACGGCCGCCGCGTTCCTGGCCGCCGGGGCGCGGGTGTACGAGGGGTCGCTGCTGCGCACCAACGGCCGCACCTCGGTCCGGGCCGCCTGGCGTTCCCGGGAGACCACCGGCTGAGCGCCGGCGCCGGCGGTCGGCCTGGCCGGCGGTGACCCGTGTCGCCGATGGTGCGCTATGCCTTGGACACCGCGATGTCGGCGATCCGGAGTCGATCAACCCGGACGGCCACCGGCGGGGTGGCGCCGGTCAGCAGGGGACGGTGTCCCAGCCGGCCGGCAGCCGGGGCACCGGCCAGGCCGGGTCGGGCTTCCAGGAGGCCCAGTTCTCGTCCCACCAACGCTCCCCCGCGTCCAGCAGGGCGGCGATCCGGTCGCCCTCGCCGCGGATGGCCTCCGCCATCCCCGGGTAGCGCCCCTCCTCGAGGCGCTGGGCGAACATCTCCACGTCCTTCCAGACGTAGCGCTCGGCGTCCGCCGGCCACCAGAGGTCCAACTCGTGGTCCAGGGTGTCCACCCCGATCGGGGTACGCCGGAACGGGTCCTGGAGGTTGAAGTACCAGCCGGCGAAGGCGCGGTCCGGGCCGGTCCAGAAGACGTCCAGGGAGTGCGCCTCACCGGGGCGGTGCAGCATCAGCTTGCCGTGCCCGCTCCAGGCCCGGTGGCCGGCGGCCTCCCACGGGTGCCGGCCGGCCGGGAAGACGCCGCGCCGGGGGAAGCCGAACTCGGCGCCCGGCGGCAGGTAGAGGGCGAGCAGCTCGGGCGAGTCCTCGACGCAGACGGTCGGGCAGCCGAACCAGACCTCGCCGAGCAGGATCTCCCGCCGGACCACCACGTCGCCCGGCGCGAAGCGCTGCCCGTCACCCGCCTGACCAGCGCTCTCGCGCGCACCACCCGGTAGATCCACGGGCCCAGCCTAGCGACCGCGCCGGTGGCGCCGCCGGGGCTCCGGCCGCCGCACCCCGCCCGGAACACGGACCCGGACACCGGGCAAGGCAAGGGTCGCGAGCCGGACAGAAGTCGCGCACGGGACAACCCACAGTGGACGCAGCCACTAGCATCGCTGTCGCAAGCCCGCCCACGACCATGGAGGCGAGCGTGTCGATGTCCGGCTTCCAGGTGGATCCCGAAGCACTGCGCGCCAGCGCGGAGTCGCTCGACCAGACGGTCGATCGGATGGCCGACGCCCTGGCACAGTTCGAGGGCACCGTGCAGGCGCTCGGCCAGCCGTGGGGCGCCGACGATCTCGGCAGCCTGATCGGCGAGCTCTACCTCGGCATCCACGACCTAGCCATGAGCTGTTTCGAGAGCAACGGCGAGGTGCTCGGGCAGTTCGCCGCCGGCCTGCACACCATGGCCGACGCGTTCGAGGAGGCCGATCAGCAGGTCGAGGCGGGCCTGCGGCGGATCCGCCAGGCGCTGGGCGGGTGACGCGATGGGGCTGCAACTTCCCGGCGAACTGGTCTCGCTGCTGGGCATGCTCGGCTACAGCTGGCCGGAGGCCGACGAGGAGAAGCTCTTCGAGCTGGGCCAGCACTGGCTCGGCCTGGCCGCGACGGTGCAGGCGGTCGGCGCCGAGGCGCAGCGGGCCGGCGAGTCGGTCTGGGCCGCCAACACGGGCCAGGCTGTGGCGGCGTTCCACCAGCGGTGGGGCGGCCAGGAGGCGCCGGTGGCGAACCTCGCCGACGGCGGCACCGCCGCGCAGGGCGTCGCGGTGGGGCTGTTCCTCGCCGCCGGGGTGGTCCTCGTCCTGAAGATCAACGTGATCGTGCAGCTCGTCCTGCTGGCGATCCAGATCGCGCAGGCGATCGCCACGGCCGCCCCGACGTTCGGCGCCTCGCTGGCCGAGATCCCGATCTTCAAGATGATCACGTCGCTGGTCATCGACCAGCTGCTCAACCTCGCCATCGACGCGGTGCTCAATGGGTAAGGGGAAGCTACGCCGGCTCCGGCGACAGGGCCGGGGCGGCTTCGCCCGGGGCATCTTCGGGCCGGTCGGCGACCTGCTCCGCCCGGGTCAGGACCTCACCAACCTGAACCTGCCCCGCAACCGGCTGCGCCATCCCAACGCCACGCCCTTCCCCGTGCGGTCCCTGCGCGGCGTCTCGATCCGGGCGCTGCGCCGGCAACGACCCCGCAACTGGACCGAGACGCCGACCCGCAACCACGAGGGTTTCATCTGGAAGGACGAGAACGGCGTCGAACGGCTGCGCTTCATGCGGCCCACCGGCGAAAACCCGACCAGCAGCGACTGGAGCCGCCAGGCCAACGGCTACCTGCGCTGGCAGTCGTCCCAGTCCGGCGACAGCCCGGCGGATAACCTCTTCCTCGACCAGGACGGCGAGATCGTTGACAAGAGCGATCCGCTGTTCGCCGAGAAGACGCACATCATGTACGAAGGCCCGTACCCGTAAGGAGAGACCGTGGAACCGATGCGCGACCCACGCGGGGCGCTCAACCACATCATGGAGGCCCTCGTCTTCTCCTACGTGCACGACCCGCGGCGTGGCACCTTCACCCTGGTCACCGAGTTTCCGCTGAAGTCGCCCGGGAGCATCCGGGAGTTCGCCGCGTTCGTCTTCGAGCAGGTCGACTTCGCCCGCCTGGCCGGCGACCACTCGCCGTACCAGCGCTTCCAGGAGACGTACCACGGCATCGGCCCGGGCGGCATGGTCGTGCAGGACATCCAGCACCAGGAGGTCGGGCCGGACCGGCACCGGGTGGAGCTGTGGTTCGGTGACAACTTCGGTGGTGTCGCGGTCACCTACGGCGGGCTCCGCGGCTGGACCCGCGGGTCGACGGCGGAACAGGTGGGCCCGCGGCAGTGGGTCTACCGCGACGCGCGGAACAACGAGAAGTTCGACCTCGACTTCCCGTTCCCGAGCCTGGTCGGCCCGCCCGCGTGACCGCGATCCGCCGCCGACGCCCGCGGGGAGCGACAGCGGCGGTCACCGTCGAGCGACGTGCTGCTGGCCGTGTCAGCCGACGGCAGCCATGATCTCGTCGCTGACGTCGAAGTTCGCGTAGACGTTCTGCACGTCGTCGCAGTCCTCCAGCACGTCGATCAGCTTGAAGATCTTCCGCGCGCCGTCCTCGTCCAGCGGGACGTTGACGCTCGGGATCAGCGACGACTCGGCCGACTCGTACTCGATGCCGGCGTCCTGCAGCGCGGTGCGCACCGCGATCAGGTCGCCCGGCTCGGAGACCACCTCGAACGCCTCGCCCAGGTCGTTGACCTCCTCGGCGCCGGCGTCCAGGACGGCCATCATCACGTCGTCCTCGGTGGTGCCGGCCTTGGGCACGATCACCACACCCTTGCGGGAGAACATGTAGGACACCGAGCCGGCGTCGGCGAAGGAGCCGCCGTTGCGGGTCAGCGCGGTGCGCACCTCGGTCGCGGCGCGGTTGCGGTTGTCGGTCAGGCACTCGATGAGCAGCGCGACGCCGTTCGGGCCGTAGCCCTCGTACATGATCGTCTGGTAGTCGGCGCCGCCGGCCTCCAGGCCGGAGCCGCGCTTGACCGCGCGGTCGATGTTGTCATTCGGAACCGAGTTCTTCTTCGCCTTCTGGATGGCGTCGTAGAGCGTCGGGTTACCGGCCGGGTCGCCGCCGCCGGTCCGCGCGGCCACCTCGACGTTCTTGATCAGCTTGGCGAACATCTTGCCGCGCTTGGCGTCGATGACCGCCTTCTTGTGCTTGGTCGTCGCCCACTTTGAGTGGCCGGACATCTGTTACCTCCGTTGCTACCCGCCGTCTGCATCGACCGCACCGCACACGCCCCGCTCCCGCCGGCGCACGCCGAGGTGCCGGTCATCTCTCGTGGGAGCCGCGGCGGGCTGATGGCCCTGCCGAATCTCGGCAATCCTACCGGCGGCCGGCGGGTCACTGTCACGCACCGCACGGCGCCGGCCCGCCCCATGCCGCCCGAACAGGGACAACGGGACGGGCCGGCCGATCATTCCCCGAAGCCGTACGATCCGACCACCGTGAATTCGGAGGTGGTCCGCTGCGCAGTCCTGGCGGCCGGGCCCGGGCCACCTCGTCGTGGACGGCACGGAGCAGGAGCAGGTGCTCCGACAGGCGCTCGGGACGGACCCGGTAGCGGATCAGGATCGTCTCCACGCTCACCCCACCAGCTCCGGACCGCCCGCGACGGCGGAGGTGCGGATGCCGGCCCGCAGGGCGTCGGACCAGGTCACGATCTCGGTCAGCATGGTCGAGAACGACTCCTCCCGCCCCTCGCCCGGAGCGAAGGTGCCCGGCGCCGTGGGATCGCCGGGATCCGAGCCGGAGAAGTCGAAATCCGCGAATACGGAGACCGAGACCTGGGTGGGTACGACCGCCGCGCGCACCTCGGCCAGGATCAGCCGCAGGTGGTCGGCCGCCCGGTTGCCGCCCTGCACGCCGTAGCTGAGCACCCCGGCCACCTTGTCGTTCCACTCCGCGTACAGGTAGTCGACGGCGTTCTTCAGCCCGGCGGGGATCGAGTGGTTGTACTCCGGGGTGACGAAGACGAACGCGTCGCAGGCGGCCACGAGCCCGCTCCAGCGACGGGTGTGCGCCTGCCGGTAGTCGCCGAACATCGCCGGCACGGGCTCGTCGAGCAGCGGCAACGCCTGCTCCGCCAGGTCGATCACCTCCACCTCGACGGCGCCGGCCTGCACCGCCGGGTGCCGGGTCGCCACCTGTTCGGCCCATCGGGTGACCGCGCTGCCGCGCCGGCCGGGGCGGGTGCTTCCCACGATCAGACCGATCCGGATCGGTCGTGCTGTCTGTGTAGTGCTCATGCCGACGATCGTCGGGCCGACCGTCACCGGCGGGGAGGCCTGCGCGAGGGTGGCCCTGCCGGGGCCACCCAGCGGCCGTGGCGCGCTGTCAGACTGGGCGGATGATGGACGGAGAGCTGGGGGCGTTCCTGCGCAGCCGGCGGGAGGCCCTCCGGCCGGCCGACGTGGGTCTCGCCCCGGGTCCGCGCCGCCGGGCGCCTGGTCTGCGCCGGGCGGAGCTGGCGACGCTGGCCCAGGTCAGCGTCGAGTACCTGACCCGGCTGGAGCAGGGGCGCGACACCCGGCCGTCGGCGGAGATTCTCGCCGCGCTCGCCGACGCCCTGCTCCTCGACGACGCCGATCGGGACCACCTGCAACAGCTTGCGATGGTCAGCCACAGCCGGCAGCTGTGCCCGCGCGAGCGACCGTCGGCCGCCCGCACCGTCCGTCCGACGGTCCGGGCCGTGCTCGACGGGCTGCGCGACGCCCCGGCGTACGTGGTCAACCAGCTCAGCGACGTGCTGGCCTGGAACGACGCCTTCGACCGGCTGGCCCGCCCTCTCGGTCTGCTCGACGGCACCCGGCCGAACCTGCTGTGGTTCACGCTCGCCGACGAGCGCGCCCGCGACCACTTTCCGGAGTGGGCGGAGCTGGCCGACCAGCAGGTCGCCGAGCTGCACCGGTTGCGGCGGGGTGACCCGGCCACGGACGCCTTCGCCGACCGGCTGGCCCGCACCGTGGGCGCGCCGTTCACCGACCGGTGGAAGCGGCGTCCGGTGACCGCCCCACGGACCGGTGTCCGGAGGTTGCGGCATCCGGAGGTCGGCCTGCTGCGGCTGGCCTACGAGACCCTGGAGCTCGCCGACGCCGCCCAGCAGCGGATCGTCGTCCAGTGCCCCGCGGACGCCACCTCGGCCACCAACCTGGACCGGCTCCTCGGCCGGCGGCCCGGACAACTGCGCTCGGTCGCCGGCTGAACGGCGCGGGGTGAGCCGAACCCGGCACCGGGTGAACGGCGGCGGCAGGGACGTGGGAACGGCCCGGGCGGGGCCCCGTGAGGGAGACCCGCCCGACGTGCCGTGGAACCGCTCAGGGGGCGGCGCGGACGAGGTCCACGAAATAGCGGTGCAGCCGCAGGTCGCCGGTGAGCTCGGGGTGGAACGAGGTGGCCAGCAGGTTGCCCTGCCGCACCGCCACGATCCGGCCGGCGGCCGGACCCTCGGTCACCGTGCCGAGCACCTCGACCCCGTCGCCGACCCGCTCCACCCACGGCGCCCTAATGAACACCGCGTGGAACGGGCCGCCCTCGACGCCGGTGACCGCCACCGGCGCCTCGAACGAGTCCACCTGCCGGCCGAACGCGTTGCGCCGCACGGTCATCGCGATGCCGTCGAAGCCGCGCTGGTCGGGCCGGCCGTCCAGCACCTCCCGCGCCAGCATGATCATCCCGGCGCAGGAGCCGTAGACCGGCATGCCGGCGGCGATCCGCTTGTCGATCGGCTCGCGCAGCTCGAAGATGTCGGCCAGCTTGCTGATCGTGGTGGACTCCCCGCCGGGGATGACCAGCCCGTGCACCGCCTCCAGTTCCTCGGGCCGGCGGACCGGACGGGCTTCCGCTCCCGCCCCGGTCAGGGCCGCGACGTGCTCGCGCACGTCGCCCTGCAGGGCGAGCACACCGATGGTGGGCCCGCTCATCGTCACCAGCCCCGCTCGGCCAGCCGGTGCGGGTGCGGGATGTCGTCGACGTTGATGCCGACCATCGCCTCGCCGAGGCCGCGGGAGACCTTGGCCAGCACGTCCGGGTCGTCGTGGAAGGTGGTGGCCTTCACGATCGCGGCGGCGCGCTGGGCCGGGTTGCCGGACTTGAAGATGCCCGAGCCGACGAAGACGCCCTCCGCGCCGAGCTGCATCATCATGGCGGCGTCGGCCGGGGTGGCGATCCCGCCCGCGGTGAACAGCACCACCGGCAGCTTGCCGGTCTGGGCGATCTCCTTGACCAGCTCGTACGGCGCCTGCAGCTCCTTGGCCGCGACGTACAGCTCGTCCTCCGGCAGCGACTGCAGCCGGCGGATCTCCTGGCGGATCTTCCGCATGTGGGTGGTGGCGTTGGAGACGTCACCGGTGCCGGCCTCGCCCTTGGAGCGGATCATGGCGGCGCCCTCGGTGATCCTGCGCAGCGCCTCGCCCAGGTTGGTCGCGCCGCAGACGAAGGGGACGGTGAACGCCCACTTGTCGATGTGGTTCTCGTAGTCGGCCGGGGTCAGCACCTCGGACTCGTCGACGTAGTCGACGCCGAGCGACTGCAGGATCTGGGCCTCCACGAAGTGGCCGATCCGGGCCTTGGCCATCACCGGGATGGAGACGGCGTTGATGATGCCGTCGATCATGTCCGGGTCGCTCATCCGGGACACCCCGCCCTGGGCACGGATGTCGGCCGGCACCCGCTCGAGCGCCATCACCGCGACGGCGCCGGCGTCCTCGGCGATCCTGGCCTGCTCGGCGTTGACCACGTCCATGATCACGCCGCCCTTGAGCATCTCGGCCATGCCGCGCTTGACGCGCGCGGTGCCGACGACGGGGGCGCTGGTGTGCTGGGAAGTGGTGTCGGGCACGGGTTATCGCTCCTCAGGCGTGCTCGGGGGGTGGCAGCGGAAATGCTACGCCGGGGTCAACGCCGCTCCGACGGCCAATCAGACCCACGGTGGCCTGCGATGTGGCACCCATCACGCGGCCCACGACCCGCCGCGGCCGACGACCTTGCCCGCCGCCCACCGGCGACCGGGCGACCGGGCGGCCGCGGATCAGCCGGCCGGGACGTCGGCCGGGACGGTGAGCGTGGGGTCGTCGATGTCGAAGTAGCGGGGCCAGGCGTGCCGGCGCCCCATCCGCAACAACCGCACCAGTGGCCGGCTGCGGGCGGCGCGGGCGTCCCGGACCAGGTCGGTGTGCACCTGCCGGGCGAGGGCCAGCCGGCGACTGGCGGCGATCACCGCCTCGCAGTCCGGATCGGTGGGGTCGAGCTGCACCGCGCGCAACTGCCGGGTGAGGTCGTTCTCGGCGGCCTCCCGTTCGTCCGGGCGGGCGTCCAGGGCGATCCGTGCCGCCGCGTACAGCTCGACGCCGTAGCGCCGCTCGGCCAGCACCGCGGCGGCCGCGGCCCGGCGCAGCAGGTGGGCGTCGAGCGCGCGGGCGGCGAGCTCCGCGCGCTCCTGCAGCCGCTCGACCCGGCCGGCGGTCCAGATCAGGTACGCCGCGACCAGCCCGACGACCAGGGTCGTGCCCACCACCCACCACATGCCCGGCATCGTAAGTGCTGCTCCGTTCGGTCTCCTCCGGCCGTCACCGGCCCGACAGACCGGTCACTCTCGCACCACCCGCCACCGCGGTCAGCCCAGCCCCACCCATTCCGTGTCGATGACCCGCCCGTCGGTGGCCTCGATCGCCGCTGCGTATACCTCCAGAACCCGCCGGGCAACCACGGGCCAGTCGAAATTCGCCACCACCTGGTCGCCGCAGGCGGTCAGCTCGGCCCGCTGCCGCGGGTCGTCGAGCAGCTCGGTGAGCGCGGCGCGCAGGGCGGCCGGGTCCCCGGTCGGGAAGAGCCGCCCCGCCCGCCCGCCGTCGAGCACCCGGCGGAACGCGTCGAGGTCGCTGGCCACGACGGTGGTGCCGGCCGCCAGCGCCTCGGTGAGGATCATGCCGAACGACTCCCCGCCGGTGTTCGGCGCCACGTAGAGGTGCACGCTGCGCAGCATCCGCGCCTTGTCCTCCTCGGAGACCAGCCCCAGGAAGGTCACCCGGTCGCGCAGCCCGGCCGGGAACCGGTCGTACAGGTCGTCCGGGTCGCCCGGCCCGGCGACCAGCAGCCGCAACCCGGGGCGTTCACCCGCCAGCTCGACGAAGGCGTCGCGGAGCACCGGGAAGCCCTTGCGGGCCTCGGTGAACCGGCCCAGGAAACCGATCGAGCCGCCCTCCCCCGGCGCGCACTCCCCCGGCCAGCCGGGCAGCGGCTCGGCGTCGGTGAACTTGGCGACGGCCACCCCGTTGGGAATCTCCACCGCCCCGCCGTCCATGTGCTCGACCTGCACCTTGCGGGCCAGCGCGCTGACCGCGATCCGGGCGGTGATCCGCTCCAGCACGATCTGGAGCACGCCCTGCGCGGCGGCCAGCGCCCGGGACCGGGTCATCGCGGTGTGGAAGGTGGCCACCACCGGGCCGCGGGCGGAGAGCACGGCCAGCAGCGAGAGGCTGAGCGTGAGCGGCTCGTGCACGTGCAGCACGTCGAACTCGCCCCGGGTGATCCAGCGCCGCACCCGGGCGGTGGAGACCGGCCCGAAGGCGATCCGGGCCACCGAGCCGTTGTACGGCAGCGGCACGGCCCGCCCGGCCGGCACCACGTACGGCGGCAGCGGCGAGTCCTCGTCGGCCGGGGCGAGGACGCTCACCTGGTGGCCGAGCCCGATCAGCGCCTCGGCCAGGTCCATGACGTGGTTCTGCACCCCACCGGGCACGTCGAACGAGTACGGACACACGATGCCGATCCGCACGTCAACGCCCTTTGTTCGCGACTGCCAGGCCCCGCTCCGCCGCACTCCTCGCGCTCACCGCTGCCTCTCCCTCAGAGCTGTCCGGTGGCCGGCGAGCGCAGGGCCGCGCCGTCGACTGGACCGCGTTGGTCCAGCCACATCCGTTGCAACATGTGCCAGTCTTCCGGATGCCGGGCGATACCCGCCGCCAGACCGTCCGCGATCCGCTGGGTCAACGACCGGACCCGCTCGTCGAGCGGGCCCTCCTCGGGGCCGGGCACCGGCAGCGGGCCCGCCAACGACGCGCGCGCCGCATCCGGTTCGTACCACATCGAGGCGACGTAGAGGGGCGCCCCGGTGCGCAGCGCGAGCAGGGCCGGCCCGGCCGGCATCCGGGTCCGGGCGCCGAAGAAGTCGACCTCCACCCCGCGGGCGGAGAGGTCCCGGTCGGCCAGCAGCGGCACCACCGCCCCGGCCCGCAGCCGGTCCACCAGCACGTCGAACGCGGGCCGCTCGCCGCCGTGGGTGGGCAGGATCTCCATGCCCAGGCTCTTCCGGAAGGCGAGGAACCGCTCGTAGACGCCCTCCGGCTTGAGCCGCTCGGCGACGGTGGTGATCGGCCAGCCGGTGGCCGCGACCCAGGCGCCGGCGGCGTCCCAGTTGCCGGCGTGCGGCAGCGCCACCACCGCGCCCCGGCCGGCGGCCACGTCGGCGGCGAGCAGTTCCTCGCCGTCCAGCCGGAACCCGGCCAGGATCTGCTGGCGGCTCAGCGCGGGCAGCCGGAACGCCTCCATCCAGTACCGGGCGTACGAGCGCAGGCCCGCCCGGACCAGCTCGTCCAGCTCGGCGTCGGGCAGGTCCGGGCCGACCACCCGGCGCAGGTTCGCCCGCAGCCGGGCCGTACCGCCGCCACCCCGGCGGTGGGCGCGGTCCGCGCCCGCCCGGAACGCCGCGGCCACGACGGGCCGCGGCAGCGCGCGGATCACCCGCCAACCGGCGACGTAGCCGAGCTCGGTGAGATTCACCGATTTCCGTCCGGGGTGTGGATCCGCTGTGTCTGCCGGTACACGTGCAGCATCCGCTGCCCGACGGTGAAGACCGACACGGCGGCGAGCAGCCAGAGCGCGATCTCCAGGGCCCGGTCGAGGCCGAGGCCGGTGAGCAGGCCGCCGACGCCGACGATCAGCAGCCGCTCGGTGCGCTCGGCGATGCCCACGTTGCAGGTCATGCCGAGCCCCTCGGCGCGCGCCTTGACGTAGGAGACCAGGCTGCCGGCGGCCAGGCAGAGCAGCGCGGCGGCCACCCCGGAGTACTGGTGCTCGGTGGCGAGCCAGTACGCCACCGCGCCGAAGACGGCGCTGTCGGCGATCCGGTCCATGCTCGAGTCGAGGAACGCGCCGAACCGGGTGGAGCCCCCGCTCATCCGGGCCATCGTCCCGTCGAGCAGGTCGGTGAGCGCGAAGAGGGTGACGATCAGGGCCCCGGCGACCAGATGACCGCGGGCACCGAAGCCGAGTGCGCCGACGAGCACCCCGAGGGTGCCCGTCACGGTGACCGCGTTGGGGGTTACGCCCGCTCGGAGCAGGCCGCGTGCGACCGGCTCGACGACGCGGGTCATCCCCGCGCGGGCCGACACTTGGAAGATCTTCGCCATGGCGGTCCCACGATAACGGTCCGGCCAGGGCCGGCTCTACGGCCGGTCAGGCGAGCCGCCCTTGTGCCGACCGGGCATCGGGTGTGAGATCGAGCGGGGAGGTGAGCCAGCTCACCCGCCCGCCCGTCACGTACCCGGAATCCAGCAGACAGCGGAGGATATCGCCGCGGGACCCGCCCCGGGCCGCTTCCCCGTCGCGCGCGGCGGTCGCCACCACCACCGGCTGAGGGAGGTGCGCCCCATGGCGCAGAAGAATCAGGAGAAGGGGATCACCGGCGCGCCGGTGGTGACCGAACCCGGCAGGGTTCGCAACGTGGTGCTCGTCGGGCACTCCGGAGCGGGCAAGACGACCCTGGTCGAGGCGCTGCTCGCCGCGAGCGGCACGATCACCCGGGCCGGCACCGTCACCGACGGCACCACGGTCTGCGACCACGACCCGGCGGCGGTACGCCAGCAGCGCTCGGTGAGCCTGGCCTGCGCGCCGCTGCTGCACGGCGGCATCAAGGTCAACCTGCTGGACACCCCCGGCTACGCCGACTTCGTCGGCGAGCTGCGCGCCGGCCTGCGGGCCGCCGACGCCGCGCTCTTCGTGGTGTCGGCCGTCGACGGGATGGACGCGGCCACCGCCGCCCTGTGGGAGGAGTGCGCGGCGGTCGACATGCCCCGCGCGGTCGCCGTCTCCCGGCTCGACCACCCGCGCGCCGACTTCGACGAGGCGGTGGCACTGTGCCAGCGGGTCTTCGGCGACAACGTGCTCCCGCTCTACCTGCCGATGCTCGGCGACGACGGCGTCTCCACCGTCGGCCTGCTGGGCCTGATCACCCGCCGGGTCTTCGACTACACCGCCGGCCACCCGCCGGTGGTCCGCGACCCGGACCCGGAGCACCTGCCGGCGATCGCCGAGTCCCGCAACGAGCTGATCGAGGGGATCATCGCCGAGAGCGAGGACGAGTCGCTGATGGACCGCTACCTCGGCGGCGAGGAGATCGGCACGGACATCCTCATCGAGGACCTGGAGAAGGCGGTCGCCCGCGGCCACTTCTATCCGGTCGTGCCGGTCTGTGCGGAGACCGGGGTCGGGCTGGACGCGCTGCTGGAGGTGCTCACCGCCGGCTTCCCGTCGCCGCTGGAGCACGACCTGCCGGCGGTGACCGGGGTGGACGGCTCCCCCCGCCCGCCGCTGACCTGCGACCCGGACGGCCCGCTGGTGGCCGAGGTGGTCAAGACCACCATCGACCGGCACGTCGGCCGGGTCTCCCTGGTCCGGGTCTTCTCCGGCACCCTGCGCCCGGAGCAGACGGTGCACGTCTCCGGGCACGGCATGGCCGAGCGCGGCCACCCCGACCACGACGCCGACGAGCGGGTCGGGCACATCTACACCCCGCTGGGCGCGACCCTGCGCGAGGTGGCCAGCTGCGTGGCCGGCGACATCTGCGCGATCACCAAGTCCGGCAGCGCGGAGACCGGCGACACCGTCTCGGCCAAGGACGAGCCGCTGCTGATCGCCCCCTGGGAGATGCCCGAGCCGCTGCTGCCGGTGGCGATCGTCGCCAAGAGCCGGGCCGACGAGGACGCGCTGGCCCGCAACCTGGCCCGGCTGGTCGCCGGCGACCCGACCATGCGGCTGGACCGCAACCCGGAGACCCACCAGCTGGTGCTCTGGTGCATGGGCGAGGCGCACGCCGACGTGGTGCTGGACCGGCTCCGCGCGGGCGGCGTCGAGCTGGAGACCGAGCCGGTGCGGGTGGCGCTGCGGGAGACGCTGACCGCGACGGCCAAGGGGCACGGCCGGCACGTCAAGCAGTCCGGCGGGCACGGCCAGTACGCAGTCTGCGACATCGAGGTGGAGCCGCTGCCGCGCGGCGCCGGCTTCGAGTTCGTCGACCGGGTGGTCGGCGGCGCGGTGCCGCACAACTACATCCCCTCCGTGGAGAAGGGGGTACGCGCCCAGATGGAGCGGGGCCTGGTGGCCGGCTACCCGGTGGTCGACCTGCGGGTGACGCTCTTCGACGGCAAGGCGCACAGCGTCGACTCCTCCGACGCGGCGTTCCAGACCGCCGGCGCGCTGGCGCTGAAGGACGCCGCCGAGAAGGCCCAGCCGGCGCTGCTGGAACCGGTCGACGAGGTGGTCATCCGGGTGCCCGACTCGGCGGTCGGCGCGGTGATGGGCGACCTGTCCGGCCGGCGCGGCCGGGTGCTCGGCACCGAACCGGATCCGGACGGCGAGGGGCGCACCCTGGTCCGCGCCGAGGTGCCCGCCACCGAGCTGCTCCGGTACGCCGTCGAGCTGCGCTCGATGACCTCCGGCACCGGCACCTTCCGCCGCCAGTTCGCCCGCTACGAGCCGATGCCCACCCACCTGGCCGACCAGGTCCGCAAGGAACACGCCAACCGCACCTGACCCGCGGCCCGCACCCCGCCCGGCGCCGCGCCGCGCGATCCGCCGGTCTGCCCGGGGCCGCACCTTCGGGGAAAGTGCGGCCTCGCGCGGCGTTGAGGCCGCACTTTCCCCGAAGATGCGGCCTCGTGGCCTCTGTCGCTTCGCGCCTCGGCGGCTCGGCGCCCGCCCGAGGGCGCGTCGGGGTGGGGTCACGGGTGGGTGGCGGGGAGGGTGGGGCTGGGCCAGTAGGGGCGGTCGGCGGAGCGCAGCGCCGCCGACCGGAGCGCGGCGAGCTGGCGCTCCACCTCGGCGAACTGGTCCGGCGGCAGCGGGCCCCAGCGTAGGGCGGCGGCGTTCTCCTCGACCTGTGCGACGGTACGGCAGCCCGGGATCGGCACGCTCCGGCCGCTGCGCGTCCAGATCCAGCCGAGCGCGCCCTGGGCCAGGGTGCGCCCGTCCCCGGTCAGCGCCGCGCGTACCGCGCCGACCCGGCGCAGCCACTCCGGGGCCGGCCGGCCGCCCCGGAACCACTCCAGCCAGCCCGGCGCGACGCCGCGCACGTCGTCGCGGGGCAGCGTGGAACCGGCGGTGTACTTGCCGGTGAGCAGACCCATCCCGAGCGGGCCCCGGACGACGCTGGCCAGGTCGTACTTGTCGCAGACGGCGAGCAGCTCGGGGGCGTCCCGGAGCACCGAGAGGGCGTGCTGCACGGCGGTGGCGTGCGGGGCGCCGTGACCGAACGCGGCCGCCCGGTCGGGGCGGTCGGTGCTCCAGCCGTACGCCCGGATCAGGCCCTCCGCGACCAGTTCCTCGAGCGTGCCGACCAGCGCCTCGGCCCGGGGCGCCGGCAGGTCGGCCAGGTGCAGCTGGTAGAGGTCGATCCGGTCGGTGTCCAGCCGGCGCAGCGAGTCCCGCACCGCCCGCCGCAGGTACGCCGGTGAGGCGTCCTCGCCGGTCGCCTGCCGGGTCGCCTCGTCGAAGGTGTAGCCCCACTTGGTGGCGATCACCGCCGCGTCCCGCCGGCCGGCGAGCGCGCGGCCGAGGATCCGCTCGCTGTGTCCCGCCCCGTAGGTGTCGGCGGTGTCGAAGAGGGTGACGCCGAGGTCGAGCGCGCGCCGCACCGCGCGTACCGACTCCTCGTCGTCGACCGCGCCCCAGCCCAGCGGCTGGGTGCCCTCGGCCCACGGGCCACCGATCGCCCAGCACCCCATGCCGAGGGCACTGACCTCGATGCCGCTGCGGCCCAACGTCCGCGTGCTGACTGCCATCGCCAGATCGTGCCACCCGCCGGCCGCCGGCGGGTGGCAGCCGGCCGATTCAGGACGGCCAGGCGCGGGACAGCAGGTCGCGGGTGTCGCCGAGCAGTTGCGGCAGCACCTTGGTGCGCCCGATCACCGGCATGAAGTTGGCGTCCCCGCCCCAACGCGGCACCACGTGCTGGTGCAGGTGCGCGGCGATCCCGGCGCCGGCCACCCCGCCCTGGTTCATCCCGAGGTTGAACCCGTGCGCGTTGCTGACCTTGCGGATCACCCGCATCGCGGTCTGCGTGTAGGTCGCCAGCTCGACGGTCTCCGCCGCGTCCAGGTCGGTGTAGTCGGCGACGTGCCGGTAGGGGCAGACCAGCAGGTGGCCGGGGTTGTAGGGGTAGAGGTTGAGCACCACGAAGACGTGCTCGCCCCGCGCCACCACCAGGCTCTCCTCCGGTGGCCGGCCGGGGGCCAGGCAGAACGGGCAGCCGGCGGGCTTCTCGTAGCCGCCATCGGGCCGGTCCTCGCCGGAGATGTAGGTCATCCGGTGCGGCGTCCAGAGCCGCTCCAGGCCGTCGGCCATGCCGCTGTCCGTGTGCCGCTCCGCCCCAGTCACACGCCGATCCTACGGACCCGGCGGGCGGGCGGCGACGCCGCCGGCCCGTCCTCCTCGGGTCACGGGTGGCGGTGGCCACCACATCCGGACGGGAACTCCGTTGCTGCAACTTGTTGACGAATCGAAGCCCACGTCTGAAAATTCCATGCATCCAGGTACTTCCATTTACCGATGGAGGGCTCCATGATCCGACGGCTCGGCAGGTTCTTCGCGGCGCTCGCGCTGGCCGCCGCCACCACGGTGGTCGGCGTCACCGTCGCCCCCGGCGCGGCGCACGCCGACGGCTGCTACACGTGGGGACGCACGCTGTCCCAGGGGATGTCCGGCGAGGACGTCCGGCAACTCCAGATCCGGGTCGCCGGCTACCCGGGCTACGGCGCCGTGCTCGGCCTCGACGGCGCGTACGGCCCGGCCACGAAGTCGGCGGTGACCCGCTTCCAGCAGGCGTACGGCCTGCCCGCCGACGGCATCGCCGGCCCGCAGACCTTCAACAAGATCTACGCCCTGCAGGACGACGACTGCACGCCCGTCAACTTCAGCTACGCCGAGTTCAACGACTGCAACAGCGACTGGTCCGGCGGCGCGGTGTCGGCCAGCACGGCCCGGTTCAACGCCCGCGTCTCGATGTGGAAGCTCCAGGCCATGCGGCACGCGCTCGGCGACCAGCAGATCATCGTGACCAGCGCCTTCCGCAGCTACGCCTGCAACAGCGCGGTCGGCGGGTCGTCGACCAGCCGGCACCTCTACGGCGACGCCGTCGACCTCGGCGCCGGTCCGCACTCGCTCTGCAAGCTCGCCCAGCGGGCCCGCTACCACGGCTTCAACGAGATCCTCGGCCCCGGATACCCCGGGCACAACGACCACACCCACGTCGCGCACAAGTCGACCCGGACCTGGTCCGCGCCGAACTGCGGGATCTGACACCGGCACCCCCGTCGCGCCGTGGCGCGGCGGGGGCACCCGCGGTCACTGCTGGGCGGACGGGCCGATGTTGGTCCGCGAGCTGACCACGTCCAGCACGTGGGCCACCGCGTCGGCGATCGGCACCCCGTTGCGCTGGGAGCCGTCCCGGTAGCGGAACGAGACGGTGCCGGCCGCCACGTCGTCGTCACCGGCGATCACCATGAACGGGATCTTCTGCTGCTGCGCGGTCCGGATCTTCTTCTGCATCCGGTCGTCACCCGCGTCCACCTGGGCGCGGATCCCCTCGGCGCGCAGCGCGGCGACGAAGCCGTGCAGGTAGTCGGTGTGGTCCTCGCGGATCGGGATGCCGACCACCTGCACCGGGGCCAGCCAGGCCGGGAAGGCGCCCGCGTAGTGCTCGGTGAGCACGCCGAAGAAGCGCTCGATCGAGCCGAACAGCGCCCGGTGGATCATCACCGGCCGCTGCCGGGTGCCGTCGGCGGCCTGGTACTCCAGGCCGAACCGCTCCGGCTGGTTGAAGTCGACCTGGATGGTGGACATCTGCCAGGTCCGGCCGATGGCGTCCTTGGCCTGCACCGAGATCTTCGGGCCGTAGAAGGCCGCGCCGCCCGGGTCGGGCACCAGGTCCAGCCCGGACTGCTCGGCGGCGGTGCGCAGCGCCTCGGTCGCCTCGGCCCAGTCGGAGTCCGAGCCGATGAACTTCGGCGAGTCGTCGCGGGTGGACAGCTCCAGGTAGAAGTCGTCCAGGCCGTAGTCGCGGAGCAGGTCCAGCACGAACGACAGCAGGGTGGTGAGCTCACCGGCCATCTGCTCGCGGGTGCAGTAGATGTGCGAGTCGTCCTGGGTCAGGCCGCGCACCCGGGTCAGCCCGTGCACCACACCGGACTTCTCGTACCGGTAGACGGTGCCGAACTCGAACAGCCGCAGCGGCAGCTCCCGGTAGGACCGCCCGCGCGCCCTGAAGATCAGGTTGTGCATCGGGCAGTTCATCGCCTTGAGGTAGTAGTCGGCACCCTCCAGCTGCATCGGCGGGAACATGGTGTCCGCGTAGTACGGCAGGTGGCCGGAGGTCTCGAAGAGCTGCGCCTTGGTGATGTGCGGGCTGTTGACGAACTCGTAGCCCGCGGCCTCGTGCCGGCGGCGCGAGTAGTTCTCCATCTCCCGGCGGATGATGCCGCCCTTGGGGTGGAAGACGGCCAGGCCGGAGCCGATCTCGTCGGGGAAGCTGAACAGGTCGAGGTCCGCGCCGAGCTTGCGGTGGTCGCGCCGGGCGGCCTCCTCGAGCAGCTTCAGGTACGCCTTGAGCTCGTCCCGGGTCGGCCAGGCGGTGCCGTACACGCGCTGCAGCTGCGGGTTCTTCTCCGACCCACGCCAGTACGCGGCGGCCGATCGCATCAGCTTGAACGCCCCGATCAGCCGGGTGTTCGGCAGGTGCGGGCCGCGGCACAGGTCCGACCAGCAGACCTTGTCCTCGTTCGCGGCCAGGTTGTCGTAGATGGTCAGCTCGCCGCCGCCGACCTCCATCACCTCGGAGGAGTCCAGCCCCTCGCCCTTGACGTCGATCAGCTCCAGCTTGAACGGCTCGGCGGCCAGCTCGGTCCGCGCCTCGTCCAGGCTGCGGAAGCGCCGGCGGCGGAACCGCTGGCCGGACTTGACGATCTCCTGCATCCGCTTCTCGAGCCGGGCCAGGTCGTCCGGCTGGAACGGCTTGTCGACCGCGAAGTCGTAGTAGAAGCCGTTCTCGATCGGCGGGCCGATGCCGAGCTTGGCCTCGGGGAAGACGTCCTGCACGGCCTGGGCCAGCACGTGCGCGGTGGAGTGCCGGAGCACGGTGAGCCCGTCCGGGGAGTCCAGGCTGACCAGCTCCACCTCGGTGTCGACGGCCGGCTGCCAGTCCAGGTCGTGCAGCTGGCCCTGCGGGTCCCGGACCACGACGATCGCCTTCGGGCCGGCCGCGGGCAGCCCGGCCGCGGCCACCGCGTCGGCCGCCGTGGTCCCGGCGGTGACGACGACGGGGTCGGCCACGGCGGGGGTACGGGGTGCGGACACGGTGACTCCTCCAGCAGACGGAACGGATGCTCGCCGACGCGCGGCTCCTGCCGATGCTATCGGTCGTGCCCGCCGGCACGGTCGGCGACGCCCACCGCCCGGGCCACCCGCCAGCCGGGGGGCGGCGGGCCGATCCCGCCCGCGAGCGGGCCGACGCCGGGGCGCCCGCCACCCGGTCCGGTGAGGGGGAACCGCCCCGGGGCCGGTTGAACCTTTTCCGCGCGCGATCCGAACTACCCCGTGTGGCCGGAAACCGGTGCCGGCCGCGTGGAGACGGATGGGGACCCGAGATGGCGATGACACGCGGCGCGGGCCGCCGGGCCGGGGCGCTCGCCGTCCTGGCCGCGGCCGGCGTGCTGGCCTGGCCCGCCACGGCCTGGGCGGCGGACGTGACGACCAACCCCACGCAGGCCCGGCAGGGCGACGCGGTGAAGCTGGAGTTCGTGGTACCCGAGGAGCGCCCCGGCACCCGGACCGACCGGATCGAGGTCCGGCTGCCGGCCGACGCGCCGGTCGCCGAGGTGTATCCGATGTCGGTCGACGGCTGGGCGCCCCGGATCAGCTCCCGGAAGCTGGACCAGCCGATGACCGGCCTGCACGGGCTGCGGATCGACACCGTCACCAGCGCGGTGACCTGGACCCGGATGCCCGGATCGGGCACCGCGCCGGCCCGCCTCACCCTCTCCATGGGGCCGCTGCCGCGGGTCGACCGGCTCACCTTCCAGGTGATCCAGACGTACGCCGACGGCACGGTGGTGCGCTGGGCCGACCCGGCCGGGGCGCACCGGGCGCCGGTGCTGGCCCTGTCGCCGGCGGCGCCCGGTGCGGTCGCCGGGCACGGCGGGCACGGGGCGCCGGCGGGGGGCACGGACGCCGGGGGCGCGGCGCCGGGGGCGGCCGTCGACGGGGGAGCCCCGGCGGCGGAGGGCGACGGGAACGCCGACGCGCTGCTCGCGGCCGGGCTGCTCGCCGGGCTGGGCGGCGGGGCGGCGGTCGGCTGGCTGGCGAGCCGGTGGCGGCGCCGCGAGCCGGTGGAACCGGTCGACCGGTCGGTGCTCGACGCGGAACCAACCCCGGCGGAACCGGTCGACCGGTCGGTGCTCGACGCGCCGCCGCCCGCCCCGGCGGAGACCCGGGCGGCGGCGCCGCTCGGCGCCGGCCGCGGCTCCGCGCCGATCTGAACCGCCGCGCCGGAGCCGGCGGTGAGCGGTGCCGGCACCACGGCGGCGACGGGGTCAGCCGAGCCAGTCCGGCAGCGGCTCCCGGGCGGCCACCCACTCGGACGGAACCCCGCCCGGGGTGCCCACCCCGGTGTGCGCGGCCACCACCGCCCCGGCGATCGCCGCCGTGGTGTCGACGTCGCCGCCCGCCTCGACGCAGGCCCGGATCGCCGCCGGGTAGTCGTCCAGGTGGACCGCGGCCACCCAGAGGGTGAAGGCGACGGTGTCCTGGGCGGTGACCCGGGAGCCGTTGCCGAGCGCGTCGACCACCGCCGGCAGCGGCCGGCCGAGCAGGCGCACCGCGCGGCGTACGCCCAGGTGCACGTCGCTGCCCGGATCCAGCGTGGCGGCCACCCCGGCGAGCAGCCGGTCCGGCGCCGGCCGGTACCCGTCCAGTCGGGCGCGGGTGGCCAGCGCGGCGGCCACCGCCACCGCCACCGCCCCGGCGACGCCCTCCGGATGGGCGTGGGTCACCTCCGCCGACGCCCGGGCCTGCGCCGCCGCCCGGGCCGTCGAGTCGGCGAACCACGCGCCCAGCGGACCGACCCGCATCGCCGCGCCGTTGCCGCACGAGCCCTGCCCGTCGAAGGCGGACGCGGCGGCCACCGGCCAGGGCGTGCCGGTGCGGATCAGCCGCAGGATCGTCACGGCCCCCGGGCCGTACCCCCGGTAGGGCTCGCAGCGCTCGGCGAAGGCCGCGGCGAGCGCGTCCCGGTCGATCCGGCCGGCGTCGGCGAGGGCGGCGACCACCGAGCAGGCCATCTCGGTGTCGTCCGTCCACTCCCAGGGCGGCGGGGGAAGCTTCCCGGCGGCCAGGTCGGCCGGGTGCCGGCCGGGGACGAAGAACTGCGAGCCGAGGGCGTCGCCGACCGAGAGGCCGGCGAGACTGTCCCGGGCGAGCGCCAGGCGGGTGTCGGCAAAGAGCGTGAAGGACATCGTTGTACCAGCTTGCCGGGTCGGCAGGTGCGCCGCAACGCGATCAACTTGCCACGGTCAGTACCGTCTTGACGTGGCCACCGTGCTCCTGGTCGAAGATGATCACGTCGTACGCGGCGCGATGCTGCGGTCCCTCGCCGACCGGGGGCACGCCGTGCACGCCGTCGGCACCGCCCTGGACGCCCTGCGTCGGGTCGCCGCCGAGACGCCCGATCTCGTGGTGCTCGACCTCGGCCTGCCCGACCTGGACGGCTCGGACGCGCTGCGGATGCTGCGCGGCATCACCGACGTGCCGATCATCATCGCCACCGCCCGCGACGACGAGCAGTCCGTGGTCCGCCTGCTGCGCGCCGGGGCGGACGACTACATGGTCAAGCCGTTCACCGGCGCGCACCTGGACGCCCGGATCACCACCGTGCTGCGCCGGGCCGGCCGGGCCAGCCGGACGGTCCAGCCGGCCGTGCACGTCGTCGGCGGGCTCCGGGTGGACGTCGGCGAGCGCAGCGCGCACCTCGACGGAGAGCCCCTGGCGCTGACCCGCAAGGAATTCGACCTGCTGGCGTATCTCGCCGCACGACCGGGCCGGGTAGTGTCCCGCCGGGAGCTCTTGGAGGAGGTATGGCGGCAGCCATCGGTCGGCGAGGATCAGACCATCGACGTTCACCTGTACTGGCTGCGCCGCAAAATGGGCGAGTCCGCGGCGAAGCCGCGCTACCTGCGCACCGTGCGGGGGGTCGGCTTCCGGTTGGTGGCGCCGGACTGAGGGTGACGCTGGCCGTACTCACGGCCGGCATGTGCGCCCTCGTCGCGTTCGCCTTCCTGATCCCGCTCGGCGCGGTGCTGGGCGACCGTACCCACGACGAGGCGGTCGCGGACGCCGCCCGGCGCGGCGCGCTGGTCACCGGGGCGCTCGCGGTCAGCGCCGACCCCGCGGTGGTGCGGCGGGCCGTCGAGGCCAGCGGCGACGACCCGGCGACCCGGCCGGTCGTGCACGGGCTGGGTCTCGACGAGTCGGCGGCGCGGGCCCGCGGCGCGGACCTGGACCGGGCCCGGGCCGAACGGCGCTCGCTGGTGGTCGACGTCGACGGCGGCGTGGTCCGGCTCGATCCGGTGGTGCTCGGCGACCGGACGGCCGTGGTCGAGGTGTTCGTGCCGGAGTCGGCGCTGGGCGACGGCGTCGGCGGGCGCTGGCTGCTGCTGCTCGGGGTGGCCGCCGCGCTGGTCGGCGCGGCGGTGCTGGTGGTCGACCGGATCGCCGCCCGGGCCGTCGAGTCGGCCCAGGGGCTGGTCAAGGCGGCGCTCGCGGTGGGCGACGGCGACCTCGGCGTCCGGATCGAGCCGAGCGGCCCGCGGGAGCTGGCCGAGGCCGGCTACGCCTTCAACCGGATGGCCGACCGGCTGGTGGTCTCCCGCACCGACGAGCGGGAACTGGTGGCGGACCTGTCGCACCGGCTGCGCACCCCGCTGACCGTGCTGCGGCTGGACGCCGAGGCGCTGGAGTCCGACGACACCAGCGTGGGCACGTTCAGCGAGGCGGAGCTGGACCGGCGGCGCACCATCCGCCGGATCCGCCAGGCGATCGTCACCCTCGAGGGCGAGATCGACGTACTGATCAAGACCACCCGCAAGGCGGTCACCCACGAGGCCGGGCCGGCCATGTGCGACGTCAGCGAGGTGGTCCGGGACCGGATGGTGTTCTGGGCGGCGCTGGCCGGGGACCAGAACCGCCCGCACCGGGTGATCGGCGCCCAGCTGCGCATCCCCGCGCCGGTGCCCCGGGCCGAGCTGGCCGCCGCGCTGGACGCGGTGATCGGCAACGTGTTCCGGTACACGCCACAGGGCACCGCGTTCGAGGTGGCGGTCTCCCGGCGGGACGGCTACGTGGCCATCCGGATCGACGACGCCGGCCCGGGAATCGCCAACCCGGACCGGGCGCTGCGCCGGGGCGCCAGCGACCAGGGCTCGACCGGCCTCGGGCTGGACATCGCCAAGCGGGTGGCGTTGCAGGCCAACGGGTCGGTGAGCATCGACCGGGCCCGGCTCGGCGGGGCCAGCGTGGTGATGCTGCTCGCCGACCCGGAGGCGGCGCCACGGCAGGTCAACCGGTTCGGGCTGGTCGGCCGGATGGCCCGGGAGGCGCGGGAGCAGAAGAGCGCCGGCCGCCGCTGGCCCCGGCAGCGCCCCTCCGACCGCTGAGCCACCCGTGCGGCGTCGTCCCGGCCGGCTTCGCCGGCGACCGGGCGGGTGCGTGGACCCGCCCGGCTGTGGGCCGGCGCAAGTCTTCCTTAGATCCGGGTTAACGCCGGCGCCACGCCGGCCCCGGGCTGCCACGATCGGGGTACGAACCCATCAGTTCCACCGGACGGCGCCCCGCGCACCCACCGCCGGTGGAGCCGCGCGCGCGGCGGGAGAAACGGTCCCCCCACACCAGCTCCCGCCGCGCGCCCAGCTCTCCTCGCATCCCGCGATGGTTCAGCGGGGACAGGTGGCCAGGTAGGCGTCGATCTCGGCGCTGATCCGCTGTTTCCCGGCCGGGTCGAGGAACGAGGCGGTCACCGCGTTGCGGGCCAGCGCGGCCAACCCCTCGGGGCCGGCGTCGAGCAGCCGGGCCGCGACCGCGTACTCGTCGTTGAGGGTGGTGCCGAACATCGGCGGGTCGTCGGAGTTGATGGTGACCAGCAGCCCCGCCTCGACCAGCTGCCGCAGCGGGTGCTCGTCCAGGCTGGCCACCGCCCGGGTGCGGACGTTGGAGGTCGGGCAGACCTCCATGCCGATCTGCCGCTCGGCCAGGTGGCTCAGCAGCTCCGGGTCCTGCGCGGCGGAGATGCCGTGCCCGATCCGCTCCGCGCCGAGCTCGCGCAGCGCGTCCCAGACGGTCTGCGGGCCGGTGGTCTCCCCCGCGTGCGGCACCGACCGCAGCCCGGCCGCCCGGGCCTGGTCGAAGTACGGCTTGAACTGCGGCCGGGGCACCCCGATCTCCGGGCCGCCCAGGCCGAAGCTGATCAACCCGTCCGGCTTCTCCGCCAGGCTGATCCGCAGGGTCTCCTCGGCCGCCGGCAGGCCGGCCTCGCCCGGGATGTCGAAGCACCAGCGCAGCTCGATGCCGAAGTCCGCCTCGGCCCGCTTGCGGGCGTCCTCGATCGCCTCGCAGAAGGCCGGGGCGGGGATCCCCCGGTGCACGTGCGAGTAGGGCGTCACGGTCAGCTCGGCGTAGCGGACCTGCTGGCGGGCCAGCTCCCGGGCCACCTCGTGGGTGAGGAGCCAGACGTCCTCCTGGTCGCGGATCAGGTCCACCACGCTGAGGTAGACCTCGATGAAGTGGGCGAAGTCGCGGAACGCGAAGTAGTCGGCCAGCGCCGCCGGATCGGCCGGCACCGGGCTGCGCCCCTCGTGGCGGGCGGCCAGCTCGGCGACGATCCGGGGTGAGGCGGAGCCGACGTGGTGCACGTGCAGCTCCACCTTGGGCAGTCCGGCGATGAACGTGGGCAGGTCGGTCACGGGTTCTCCTCGGCACGGGCGCCGGTACGGGCCACGACGAAGACGCGGCGGAACGGGAAGTACACCTGACCCTGCCGTACCGGGTAGGCCTGCGCGAGACACGCCCCCAGCTCGGCCCGGAAGTCGGCCCAGCGGGCGGCGTCCAGGGCGGCCCGGACGGGCCGCAACGCGGTCCCCTCCATCCAGGCCAGCACGGGGTGGTCCGCGTCGGCGCGGGCCGGCAGCAGGTGCACGTAGGTAGTCTCCCAGGCGTCCACCGCGCAGCCGGCACCGGTCAACAGCCGGGCGTAGTCGGCGGGACCGTCGACCGGGGCCTCGCGCAGCAGCGGCGCGAGGTCGGCGCGCCAGCCCGGGCGCCCGGCGACCTCGCGCAGCGCCCGGTGCGAGGGCGCGTCGAAGTTCCCCGGCACCTGCACCGCCAGCCAGGCGCCGGCCGGCAGCTGTCCGGCCCAGCGGGCGAGCAACTCCTGGTGGCCGGGGACCCACTGCAGCACCGCGTTGGCCACCACCACGTCCACGTCCGGGTCGGGGCGCCAGTCCCGGACGTCGGCCACGGCGAAGCTGACCGGGGCGGCCAGTGCCGCGGCCCGCTCGATCATCTCGGCCGACGAGTCCAGCCCCACCACCCGGCTGGCCGGCCAGCGCCCGGCGAGGGCGGCGGTCAGCTGGCCGGGACCGCAGCCGAGGTCGACCACCGCGCGCGGCCGGTCGGCCGCCACCCGGGCCAGCAGGTCGTGGAACGGCCGGGACCGCTCGTCGCCGTAGCGCAGGTACGCCGTCGGATCCCACATGCCAGCCTCCAAAACCGTACGTCCGTCTTGTTTACCGTACGGCCGGTTGGGCGGGCCGGCAAGCTCCTCACTAGGCTCTGCGGTATGGAGCAGCGCACCTTCCACCGGCTGGGCCGGGACGTCGGCGTGATCGGCCTGGGCGCCTGGCAGCTCGGCGCCGACTGGGGCACGGTCACCGAGGACGACGCGATGGGCGTGCTGACCGCCGCCGTCGAGGCGGGGGTGACCTTCCTCGACACCGCCGACGTCTACGGTGACGGGCGCAGCGAGCAGTTGATCGGCCGGTTCCTGCGCAGCCGCCCCGACGCCGGGCTGACGGTGGCCACCAAGATGGGCCGCCGGGTGGCGCAGACGCCGGAGGCGTACACCCTGGCGCACTTCCGCGCGTGGACCGACCGGTCCCGGGCCAACCTCGGGGTGGACACCCTCGACCTGGTGCAGCTGCACTGCCCGCCGACCGCGGTCTTCGCCGACGACGCGGTCTTCGACGCGCTGGACACCCTGGTCTCCGAGAAGCGGATCGCCGGCTACGGGGTCAGCGTGGAGACCTGCGACCAGGCGCTCACCGCGATCGCCCGGCCCGGGGTGGCGAGCGTCCAGATCATCCTCAACGCGCTGCGGCTCAAGCCGCTCGAACGGGTGCTGCCGGCCGCCGCGGCCGCCGGCGTGGGCATCATCGCCCGGGTGCCGCTGGCCAGCGGGCTGCTCTCCGGCCGCTACGACGAGCAGACCACCTTCGCCCCCGACGACCACCGCAGCTACAACCGGCACGGCCAGGCGTTCGACGTCGGCGAGACGTTCTCCGGGGTCGACTTCGAGCTGGGGCTGACCGCCGTACGCCGGTTGCTGCCGCTGGTGGGCGCGGACCGCACCATGGCGCAGTTCGCGCTGCGCTGGGTGGTCGACCAGCCCGGGGTCACCGTGGTCATCCCCGGCGCCCGGGACGCCGGACAGGCCCGGCGCAACGCCGCCGTGGCCGACCTGGCGCCGCTGACGGCGGCGGAGCAGGCCGCCGTGCGGGAGGTCTACGACGAGCTGATCCGCCCGCAGGTGCACGACCGGTGGTGAGCCCGGCCGCCCGGGTGGACACCGCCGCGGCACGCGTCCGGGACGGGGGAGGGCGATGAGGGGCTGGCTCCGGCTCACCCTCGGCCTGCTCGCCGTGGTCGTCGGCGCGGTCTGGACCGTGCAGGGCCTGGGGTACGTCAGCGACAGCATCATGACCGACCAGCGGATCTGGGCCGTCGTCGGGCCGGTCGTCGTCCTGGTTGGACTGGTCGTGCTCTGGTTCGGCCTGCGCGCCCGCCGTCGCCGCTGACCGCCGTCCGCACCCGCCCGGTCACTCCCCGGGCAACCGCGGCACCGACGTGGAAAGCCCCGCATCCCTGGGGGATACGGGGCTTCGTGTCGATCCGAGGGGCCGGATCACCCACTGGCCGACCGGCGCCGGCCGGCGCTGCTCAGATCGGGCGGACCTGCTCAGCCTGCGGGCCCTTCTGGCCCTGGGCGATCTCGAACTCCACCCGCTGGTTCTCCTCCAGCGTGCGGTAGCCGCTGGTCTGGATGGCCGAGAAGTGGACGAACACGTCAGCACCCCCGCCGTCGACGGTGATGAAGCCGAAGCCCTTGTCAGCGTTGAACCACTTCACGGTTCCCTGCGCCATGTGTATCTCCTTCTAAAACTGGCGGCCGAGCACGCCGTGCGGCCGGTTGGCCGTTTTCGAGCAGCGGCGCCTGAGGCGGCCCCCACGAAGGAGACTTCTCTCAACCCACGCCATCTCTCAACAGCGTGGAACAGCAAACCACGTACGCAAAAACTCTGCACAGCCTACCCGACGAAATTCTCCGACATGTGACCTGACGGATGCCGAAGATCCGCTGGGTGGGCGCTTACCGCCATGCGAAAGGCCCCCTTGCCGACGACCGGCTCGGGGGCCTTCCGCGCGAATCCGCTCAGTCCGGCCAGTGGCCGGTGAGCCGACGTACGCCCACCGCGCCACCACGGTCCACAGCGGCCCGGACGACCGCGAAGATGGCGCCCTGCAAGGCCGCCGCCGCGAGGATCTCACCCCAGCCGCGGTCCTCGTCGGTGGCGCTGGGCGCCTCGCCGTCGCCCGCGGTCACCTTCCAGACCTGTCGGAAGATGGCCCCGGCGACGGTGCCGGCGGCGATGCCCAGCAGCACCCCGACCGGCCTGTACGCGGCCCTGTTGATACCCCTGCTCACCTGCGCCTCCCCCGGATGATCAGCAGCACGACGGCGGCGGCCACCGCGCCGGCGACGAGCGCGGCGAGCGGCGCCGGGTTGCGCCGGACCACCTCACCCCGCTGCTGGGCCTGCGCCCGGGCGACCTCCGCCTTCTGGGCCGCCTGCCCGCGTACCCGGGCCATGGTCTGTGCGGCCTGCTCGCGCATCCGCTCCTTCGCCTGGTCGGCGGAGGACTTCAGCCGCGCCTTCACGTCGGCCTTCGCGGCCAACGCCTCCATCGTCTCGCCCAGCTCGACCCGGGTCCGCCGGATCTCCTCCCGGAGCGCCTCGGTGTCCGGGCCCTTGCCGTTGCCGGTCATCCCCGTCCCCTGTCCTTCACCGCGGCGGCGACCGTGTCCATGTCGGCCCGGACACTGCGCACCGCCGCCGCCGGTACCGGCGGGACCGCACGGCTGACCTGCTTCTTGCCGACCAGGGCGAGGACGCCGGCCATCACGAAGAGCGCCACCCCCACGATCAGGGCGGCGAGCCACGCGGGCATGGCCAGGTCGAGCAGCAGGATCGCGGCGGCGACCAGGGCGCCGAGACCGTAGAGCGCCAGCGCACCGCCACCGCCGAAGAGGCCGATGCCGATGCCGGCGTGCTTGCCCTTCTGGGTCAGCTCCGCCCGGGCCAGCGCCAGCTCGTCGCGGACCAGCCGGGAGATCTGCTCCGTGGCCCGCTGCACCAGCTCGGCGGTGGACGGCTCGCTCCCGTTGCGGGATGTGCGGGCGTTCGCCACGTCAGCCATGCTGTCCTCCTTTCATCATCACCGCGCTGTATGCCCGGAGTCGCCGCCCGTCAATCCTGGCTACGACCGCCGGAGGGCCCGGACCGTCGCGTCTCCCGCACCAGCCGGGCCGGGGCAGGGATCAGCGGCGTCGCGCAGCACGTCCCCACGAAACGCCCGGCCAAACTTCCCGAGCCGGCCGCGATGGGCGCGCCCCCTCCCAGGCGACACCAAGCCGCCCACCCGTCCCAACGCCCCCCACCCCGTCAGGTCACGACCGCGGCCCGCACGGCGGAGCCCCCGGCCGCGCGGGGCGGCCGGGGGCTCCTGGGGAGGGGTCGGTCGGTGGTCAGCGGCGGGCGTCGACGGGCTCCTCCGGGCCCACGAAGGCCTCGCTGCGCGCGTCGCCGTCGTCGCTGCCGCCGAACACCCGCGCGTCGTCGGGCAGGTCGCCGTCGGCCCGGCGGCGGACCGGCCGGCGCGGCTGCACCCACTGCCACGGCAGGCCGCCGCCGGCGTCGCCGACCTCGGCGCGCATCCGGGGCATGGCGGTGGGACGCTGGTCGCGCACCCAGGCGACCAGCTGCTCCCGCACCAGGCAGCGCAGGTCCCACAGGCTGCCCGCGTCCGCCGCGCTGACCAGCGCGCGGACGGTGACCGTGCCACCGGTCGCGTCGGTCACCTGGAGCACGCAGACCCGGCCGTCCCACAGGTCGCTGCTCTCCGCCAGGCGGCGCAGCTCCTCGCGCATCGCCTGCACCGGGATCGCCCAGTCCAGGTCGAACTCGGCGGTGCCCAGCACCGCCGCCTCGGTGCGGGTCCAGTTCTGGAACGGCGTGCTGGTGAAGTAGGAGGTGGGGAGGATGAGCCGCCGGTCGTCCCAGATCTGGACCACCGCGTAGGTGAGGGTCAGCTCCTCGATCCGGCCCCACTCCCCCTCGACGACGACCACGTCGTCGAGGCGCACCGCGTCGCTGAAGGCGAGCTGGAGACCGGCGAAGACGTTGCCCAGCAGGCTCTGCGCGGCCAGCGCGGCCACCACACCGGCCACTCCGGCGGAGGTCAGCACGCCGGCGCCGATACCGCGCACGCTGGGGAAGGTCATCAGCATCACGCCGACGGTCAGGATGACGATCACCGCGATGGTCAACCGCCGCAGCATCACCACCTGGGTCCGTACCCGGCGGGCGTGCCGGTTGTCCGGCACGTCGACCCGGAACCGGGCCAGCGCGGTGTCCTCGACCACCACCAGCAGCGCGGCGACCAGCCAGGCCACGCTGGCGATGACCGCGAGCACCAGCAGGTGCAGCAGCACCTGCCGCCACGGGGTGCCGACCGCGTACCCGGTGCTGAACCGGACGGCGAACTGAACGGCGAGGACCGTGGCGGCCGCCTGGAACGGGCGGTGCGCGTGGTCGGTGAGTTCGGTCATCAGCAGCGAGCGCCGGCCGAACCGGCGGATCACCCGGTGCACCACCTCGACGACAGCGAGCGCGATCGCCGCCGCGGCGAACGCGGCGGCGACCGTACCGAGGTAACTCTGCACAGGTACTACTCCCTCCAGCCAGGCTGCGGTGCTTCGGGCGAAGGCCCAATGGTGCCCGGCTGACCCGGAATAAACCAGTTCAGACCTTGCGGTAGCGGGACTGGAGGAAGCAGAAGGTCCCGAAGGCGGCGATGCCGAGGGCGACCAGGGTGAGCAGCGCCTGGCCGTACGACTGCTCGCGCAGCGTGCGCAGCGCGGCGTCCAGGCCGCGGGCCTTCTCCGGGTCGTAGTTCACCGCGGCCACGATCACCAGCAGGCCCGCGATGCCGTACGCGACGCCCTTGGCGACGTAGCCGGCGATGCCGAGCCGGCGGGCCAACTGGCGGGTCCGCGGGCGCATCTCACCCAGCTTGAGGTGCTTCTCGAAGCGCTTGACCAGCCCGTAGATCACCAGGCCGACGCCGATCGCGGCGAGCACCAGCCCGGCCAGGCCGACCAGCCAGCGGCCGCCGCTGGACTCCATCGCCCGGCCGGTGAGCGCCTCCTGCTGGTCGGCGCTGTTGGAGCCGGCGTCCTTGAAGACCTTGAAGGCCGTCCAGGCGAAGTAGAGGTAGACGAGGGTCCGGCCGAGCGAGGCCAGCCGCTCCCAGACCCGCTCCCCGCCCCGCTCGACGCGGTGCCCGACGGCCGCCTCGAGGGCCTGCCAGATCGCCATGGCGAGCAGGCCGACCGCGATGGTGATGACCAGGAACTTGCCCAGCGGCTGGGCGGCGATGGTACGCAGCGCGCCGGACTGGTCGCCGTCGTCGGCGGAGTTGCCGAACGCGATCTGCAACGCCAGCCAGGCGAAGAGCAGATGCACGATGCCGTAGCCGATGAAACCGGCCCGGGCCAGTAGTTCGAGCCACCGGCTGTTCGCCGTGCGGGCGGCGGTGGCTTCGGCGTTCCGGGTGAGTGACATGGCGCCACAATCTCCGAACGCGAAGATCCCCAAACGTCGGCCACCGCCACCCGCACCGGGGTCAGCCGCCGGAACCCTGCGAAACGCGGATCTTGACCTCCTGGTCGGTGACGCTGTCCAGGGTGACCGCCAAGCCGCCCACCTCGGCGGCCTGCTGGCCCGTGACCAGGGTGACCTGCTCGCCGGCGACCTCGACGGTCACCTGGTCGCCCTTGGCGCCGACCAGCTTGGCCTCGACCCCGAGGATGCTGGCGCTCGCGTCGACGCCGCGCTGGAAGGTGACCGTGCAGGAGCCGGCGATGCTGCAGTCGGTGGAGGCGCCGTCGGAGCTGCAGCCGGCGAGCACGGCGAGGCCGAGCGCCAGGCCGGCCAGCAGGCCGGCGGCGCGGCGGGTGGGGGTCAGCGGAGAGTCAACGCGTCGGTTCGTCACCCCGCCAAGGGTACGAGACGCCGGCGACCGGGCAGCGCGCGGTGATCAACCGGGTGGGGTTAGGGTCCCGGGCATGCCGTTCGACATCGCCCGGATCCGGGCCGCCTACCCCGCCCTGGCCGAGGGCTTCGTCCACCTCGACGGTGCCGGCGGCACCCAGACCGCCGCCCCGGTGGTCGACGCGGTGACCGCGGCGATGCGGGCGGCGATCGGCAACCGCAGCGCGGCGTTCACTCCCGGCCAGCGGTCGCTGGACCTGGTGGCGGCGGCCCGGGCCGCGGTGGCCGACCTGGTCGGCGGGGAGCCCGACGGGGTGGTGCTCGGGCCGAGCGCGACCGCGCTGACGTACACCCTGGCCCGCACGCTCGGCGCCGACTGGCGCCCGGGTGACGAGGTGGTGGTCTCCCGGCTCGACCACGACGCGAACGTGCGCCCGTGGGTGCAGGCCGCCGAGGCGGCCGGCGCCACGGTGCGCTGGGCGGAGTTCGACCGGGACACCGGCGAGCTGCCCGCCGGCCAGTACGCCGACCTGGTCGGCGAGCGGACCCGGCTGGTCGCGGTGACCGCCGGCAGCAACGCCGTCGGCACCGTCCCGGACGTGGCCGCGATCGCCAAGACCGCGCACGCGGTGGGCGCCCTGGTCTGCGTGGACGGGGTGCACGCGGTGCCGCACGGCCCCACCGACCTGGCCTCGCTCGGTGCCGACTTCCTGGTGACCAGCGCCTACAAGTGGTCCGGGCCGCACCTGGCCGCGATGGTCGCCGACCCGGCCCGCTGGGCGCGGCTGCGCCCGGCGAAGCTGCTCCCCTCCTCGGACGCCGTGCCGGACCGCTTCGAGTTCGGCACCCCGAGCTTCCCGCTGCTGGCCGGGGTCGCCGCCGCGGTGGACCATCTGGCCGGGCTGGACCCGTCGGCCACCGGCAGCCGGCGGGAGCGGCTGCGGGCCAGCCTCGCCGCCGCCCAGGCGTACGAGCAGTCGATGCTGGACCGGCTGCTGACCGGGCTCGCCGCGCTGCCCGCGGTACGGGTGCTCGCCGCGCCGGCCGGCCGCTGCCCGACGGTCTCCTTCCGGCTCGACGGGCTCTCCCCGGCGCGGACCCAGGCGGCACTGGGCGAGGCGGGCTGCTGCCTCTCCGCCGGCGACTACTACGCCTACGAGTACTTCCAGGCGATGGGGCTGCGGGACAGCGGCGGTGCGGTGCGGGCCAGCATCTACCACTACAACACCGCCGACGAGGTGGACCGGTTGCTCACCGAACTGGACCGGCTGGCCGGCACCGGGGGGAGAATGACCGGGTGAGCACCCTGGTCGAGGACAATCCCGCCAAGAACCGCTTCGAGATCCTGGTCGACGACGCGCTGGCCGGGTTCACCGCCTACCGTCCCCGCGGTGAGGTGCTGGTCTTCACCCACACCGAGGTGGACCCGAAGTTCCAGAACATGGGCGTGGGCGGGGCGCTGGTCCGGGCCACCCTGGACAAGGTGCGGGAACGCGGCGGCCGGGTGGTGCCGCAGTGCCCGTTCGTGGCCGCCTTCATCGACCGCCATCCGGAGTACAACGACCTGGTCATCGCCCGCCCCTGACCCGGTCCGCCCGGCGGCACGGCAGGGCGGGTCGGCACCGACCGACAGGCTGTCCCGGTAGCGCGATACCTCGGAGTCATCTTGATGCCTCCGAGGTATCGCTCTGTACGGCTCAACCCACCTCGGGGCCCCGGCCCCGTCGCGCGGCGATCCGGGCGGCGAACGGTCAGCGGCCGACGCGGCGCGGCCGAGCCACGCCGTGGCGGCGGGTCAGCAGCCGGCGAGCAGTTCGGCGGCGGCGCGGCCACCGGCCCGGGTTGCCCCGTGCGTGGCCACGTGCACCGCCCCGGTGACCAGTTCGGGCACGCCCAGCTCCACCACCACCGCGTCCGGCCGGGCGGCCAGCGCCCGGGCCACCGCGGCCCGCATCCACCCGTGCCGGTGCAGGTCCCGCACGACCAGCACCACCGGGCGGTCGCCGGCCCCGCCGGTCGGGTCGGCCGGCACCGCGGCCTCGGCGTACCGGACGGTGGTGGTGCCGGGCAGCAGGGCGGCCAGCGGGGCGCCGACGCCCCACGGGGTCTCCGCCCCGATGGCGATGTTGCGGGGCGGCTCGAACTCCACCACGTGCGCGGCGCGGGTCAGCGGCAGCGCGCCCCGCCCGGCCGGCGCGGTGGTGACCAGCAGCGCCCGGCGGGCGGCGGCCAGCCCGACCGCCGAGCCCTCGGCCGGGATGGCCGCCCCGGCCGGCCGGTCGGCGCGGGCGGTGACGCTCCAGGCGGCGAGCTGGCCGACCCGCTTGGCCGCCTCGGCCAGGCGCTCCTCGGGCAGCTCGCCGGAGACCACCGCGGCGACGATGGCGTCCCGCAGCTCGCGGGCCGCGGCCTCGTCGGCCCGCTCACCACCGATGCAGATCGCGTCGGCACCGGCGGCGAGCGCGCGCACCGCCGCGCCCGCGAAGCCGTACCGGTCGGCGACCGCGCGCATCTCGACCGCGTCGGTGACCACCACCCCGCAGAAGCCCAGCTCGTCGCGGAGCAGCCCGCCGAGGATCCGGCCGCTGAGGGTGGCCGGCAGCTCCGGGTCCAGCGCCGGGACCAGCAGGTGACCGGTCATCACCGCCTGCACCCCGGCGGCCACCGCGGCCCGGAACGGGGCCAGCTCCACGGCCTCCAGCCGGGCCCGGTCGCCGGTGATCCGGGGCAGGTCGTGGTGCGAGTCGACCCGGGTGTCGCCGTGCCCGGGGAAGTGCTTGGCGCAGGCGGCCACCCCGCCGGCCTGCAGCCCGCGGACCCAGGCGGCGGTGTGCCGGGCGACCAGCGCCGGGTCGGCGCCGAAGGAGCGGACGCCGATCACCGGGTTCGCCGGGTTGGAGTTGACGTCGGCGTCCGGGGCGTAGTCCAGGGTGATTCCCAGCCCGGCGAGCTCCCCGCCCAGGTCGCGGGCGACCGCCTCGGTCAGCGCCGGGTCGTCGACCGCGCCGAGGGCGTAGTTGCCCGGCCGGGAGCTGCCACGGGCGGACTCGATCCGGGTGACGTCGCCGGCCTCCTCGTCGATCGCGACGATGACGTCCGGCCGCTCGGCGCGCAGCGTGGCGGTGAGCGCGGCGACCTGCGCCGGGTCGACCACGTTGCGGGCGAAGAGCACCACGGAGCCGAGGCCCTCGCCGAGCCAGCGGCAGATCCAGGGGGGTGGGGTGGTGCCGACGAATCCGGGCTGCAGGACGGCGGCCGCCAGCTCCGCCAGGTTGCCCGTTCGCTCGATCATGCAGCCCCCCGTACCCCCGTCCGCACCGCCCGCGGCGGTCCCGCCAAAGGCGGCGGTGCTGCCATGGTCACACCGGCCGATCAAATAGTCAATAAACCTTACAGTTGCCGTGCGGGCGCGGGCTGGGGAGAGTGCGGGGGTGGATTCCGCGCTGCTGGCCGACGCGACGAGCCCGGCCGACGTCCCCGGCGTACGCCTGCTCGGGCTGGTGGTCGGCGGCCTGCTGCTGCTGGCCGCGATCCGGGCCATGTTCCGTCGCTGACCGCCGGTCGCGGCGCCGCCGGGTGTGGCCGGCGGCCGCCGGGGTACCGGTTGCCTCGTTGACCAGGTGCGTGGCGACCGCGACGCGGCGAGGGGGAACCATGAAGATCGGATACTTCCTGTCCTGTGAGGAGTTCACGCCGGCCGAGCTGCTGGAGCAGGCGCGCGGCGCCGAGCGGGCCGGCTTCGAGGCGCTGTGGATCTCCGACCACTACCACCCGTGGGTGGACGCGCAGGGGCAGAGCCCCTTCGTCTGGTCGATGATCGGCGCGCTCAGTCAGGTCTGCCGGCTGCCGGTGACCACCGCGGTCACCTGCCCGACCGTGCGGATCCACCCGGCGGTGCTCGCCCAGGCGGCGGCGACCAGCGCGGTGCTGCACTCCGGACGGTTCGTGCTCGGGGTCGGCTCCGGGGAGGCGCTCAACGAGCACATCCTCGGCGACGCCTGGCCGCAGACCGACGTACGGCTGGAGATGCTGGAGGAGGCGGTCGCGGTGATGCGCGAACTCTGGCAGGGCGGCTTCGTCAACCACCGTGGCCGGCACTACACCGTCGAGCACGCCCGGATCTACACGCTGCCGGACACCCCGCCGAAGGTCTACGTCTCCGGCTTCGGCCCGAAGGCGGTCGACCTGGCGGCCCGGATCGGCGACGGCTACGTCAGCACCATGCCCGACGCCGAGCTGGTCCGGCGCTTCCGCCAGGGCGGCGGGGGCGACAAGCCGTGCCAGGCCGGCTTCAAGGCGGCGTACGCGGACAGCGAGGAGGAGGGGATGCGGATCGCGTACGAGCGCTGGCCGAACTCCGGCGTGCCGGGCGAACTGTCCCAGGTGCTCCCCTCGCCGCGCCATTTCGAGCAGGCCGCCCAGCTGGTCAAGCCGGAGATGGTGAAGGAGTCCTTCGTCTGCGGCAACAACGCCGAGGCGCACCTGGAGATGATCAACCAGTACGCCGAGGCCGGCTTCGACGAGGTCTACGTGGCCAACACCGGCCCGAACTCGCCGGGGCTGTTCGACCTCTACCAGCGGGAGGTGCTCCCCCGGCTGCGCTGATCCCGCACCGTTTCCGACCTGCCGCTCACGCCATCCCGGGACGGCGTTTCGCCGGTGATCAGCCCGGGTACCTCCGGCCCTCGATGAAGCTGACCACGCACTCGACGACGTTGCGCCGCGCGGCGCGCAGCCTGTTCGGCTGGACCGCGCTCCGGCCCAACCAACTGGCCGCCATGCGCGCGGTGATGAAGCGGCGCGACGCCCTGGTGGTGCTCCCCACCGGCGCCGGCAAGTCGGCGATCTACCAGATCCCGGCCAGCCTGATCCCCGGCCCGACCGTGGTGATCTCCCCGCTGCTCGCCCTGCAGCAGGACCAGATCGCGGCGCTCAACGAGCGGCAGCGGCCGGAGCTGCGCGCGGTGCGGATCAGCTCCGACGAGTCGCCCGCCCAGCAGGCGGAGGCGATCAGCGAGGTACGCGAGGGTCGGGCGGAGTTCCTCTTCATCACCCCGGAGCAGCTCGCCAACCCGGACCGGATGGCCGAGGTGCGCTCGCTCGGGCCGGCCCTGGTGGCGATCGACGAGGCGCACTGCATCTCCGCCTGGGGCCACGACTTCCGCCCCGACTACCTGGCGCTGGGCCACCTCATCGAGGGCATCGGCCGGCCGCCGGTGGTCGCGCTGACCGCCACCGCCTCCCCGCCGGTACGCGACGACATCGTCAGCCGGCTCCGGCTGCGTGCGCCCGAGGTGGTGGTCTCCGGACTGGACCGGCCCAACCTGTTCCTGGAGGTCGCCCACTGCCCCACCGAGGACTACCGGTGGCGGCGGTTGACCGCCCTGCTCCGCGACGACCGGCGACCCGGCATCAGCTACGTGCCCACCCGCCGCGCCGCCGAGGAGCTGGCCGCCCGGCTCACCGATGCCGGCTTCCCGGCGCAGTACTACCACGGCGGCATGCCGGCCGGCGCCCGCGCCGAGCTGCACGAGGCGTTCCTCGCCGACCGGGTGCCGATCATGGTGGCCACCTCGGCGTTCGGCATGGGCATCGACAAGCCGAACATCGCCTGGGTGGTCCACATGGCACTGCCCGACTCGCCGGACAGCTACTTCCAGGAGATCGGTCGGGCCGGCCGCGACGGCGAACCGGCCCGGGTGCTGCTGCTCTGGCAGGCCGAGGACGTCGGCCTGCAGCGCTACTTCACCGGCGGCTGCCCGACGCCACCGAGCTGCGGGACCTGGCCGCGCTGCTGCGCCGCGAGCCCGCCACGAAGAAGGAGCTGCGCGAGCTGACCGGGCTCGGGCCGCGCAAGCTCGGGCAGTACCTGGCCCTGCTGGAGCAGGTCGGCGCGGCCGAGCCGCGGGGCCGGCAGCGGATCGGCGCGCCCCGCTACTCGCCCAACCCGGTCGACGCGGCGGCGGCCGCCCTGACCGAGGCGGAACGGCAGCAGAGCGTGACCAGGTCACGGACCGACATGATGCGGGCCTTCGCCGAGACCTCCGCGTGCCGCGGGCAGACCCTGCTGGCCTACTTCGGCGAGCAGATGACCCAGGTCTGCGGGCACTGCGACAACTGCCACGCCGGCACCAGCACCCCGGACAACGGCGCGGTCGGGCCGTTCCCGGTGCACAGCCAGGTGCGCCATCCGGAGTGGGGTCCGGGGCTGGTGCTCAGCTACGACGACGACCGGATGACGGTTCTCTTCGACGAGGTGGGGTACAAGACGCTGTCCGTCAGCGTGGTGTCCGAACAGGGCCTGTTGACACTGGACTAGCCTGGGCCGGGCACCGCTGCGGGGCCCGCGGACGTGAACGACGAGCAGGACAGGGCGGAAGGGGCGTTGTCGTGATCGAGCAGCCGGCGTACACCGGGTTCGGTTTCTCCGACGGGGAGTGGGGGCTGCTGGTCGGCCTGCCGCAGTCGGTGCTGACCGCGGCGAGCGCCGCGGAGTCGGACGGCACCCGGCGCACCATGGCCGAGAACGCAGCCGGGCTGGAGACCATCTCGGCCGGCCGGGAGTCGGCCAGCCCGCTGGTCGCCGCGGTGGCCGGGGAGATCGTCACCCGGGTGGGCGACCCGGAGGCCGGCGAGGAGATGCCGGTGATCGAGCCCGCCGACCCGCAGGCGATGATCGACGATGTGCTGGCCCGGGCCAAGGCGGCCGCGGCGCTGCTGGCCCAGCGGGTGGACGAGGGGCAGGCCGGGGCGTACAAGCACTGGCTCGTGGCTATCGCCGACCAGGTGGTGGGCGCGGCGTCCACCGGCGGCCTGCTGGGCCTCGGCGGCGACGTGGTGAGCGACTCCGAGCGGCGGTTCCGGGACCGGCTCGCGCACGTCCTGACCGACTGACCTGGACGGCGGCGCCGGACGGGGTCCGGCGCCGCGTCCGTGCCGCGCGTCAGCCGACCCGGCGGCGGAACAGCACCCCCGACAGCGCCATCGCGACCAGCAGGATGCCGAGGCACCAGGCCACCGCCCGGGCCGGCGCGGAGCCCACCGGCGTGTCCAGCAGCAGCCCCCGCAGCGTCTCGATGACCGGGGTGACCGGCTGGTGGTCGGCGAACCCGCGCAGCCAGCTCGGCATCGTCTCCACCGGCACGAACGCGCTGCTCGGGTAGGGCAGGAACATCACCAGGAAGGTGAACCCGCTGGCCGCCTCCGGGGTGCGGGCCAGCAGCCCGAACGCCGCCGACAGCCAGGAGACGGCGAGCAGGAAGAGCAGCAGCACCCCCGCCGCGGCCGACCAGAGCAGCGGGTCGCGGGTCGGCCGGAAGCCGATGGCGACCGCGACCGCGAGCACCAGCACGGTGGAGACCATGTTCCGCACCACGCTGGCCACCACGTGCCCGCCGAGGATGGCGGTGGGGCTGACGTCCATGGTGCGGAACCGCTCGATCACCCCGTTGGTGAGGTCGGTGGTCACGCTCACCGCGGTGCCCGCCGCACCGAAGCCGGCGCAGAGCAGCAGCACGCCGGGGACCACGTAGGTGACGTACGCGGTGCCGGTGTCGATCGCGCCGCCGAAGAGGTAGACGAAGAGCAGCATCAGGATCACCGGCAGCAGCAGCGAGGTCAGCAGCGCGTCGACGTTGCGCCGGGACAGCCGTACGCAGCGCCCGATCATCACGACGGCGGCGGCGGGACGCGCGGTCAGCTCAGACACGGGCCACCTCCCGGTCGGCGGTCACCGGTCGGCCGGTGAGGGTGAGGAAGACGTCGTCGAGGGTGGCGCTGCGCACGGTGAACGCGGCCACCGCGGCCCGCCCCGGATCCACCTCGTCGAGCAGGTCGCGGATCCCCGGCGCGCTGCCGTCGGTGACCACCTCCAGCTCGCGCCGGGCCGGGTCGCGGTGCGTCACCCGGTCACCGAGCCCACGGTCGACGGCGGTGAAGCTCGCCGCGTCGCGCAGCGTCAGGTGCAGGCGCTGGGCGCCGTAGCGGCGCTTCAGCTCGGCCGCGGTGCCCTCGGCGGCGAGCCGGCCGCCGTGCAGCACCGCGACCCGGTCGGCGAGCCGGTCGGCCTCCTCCAGGTACTGGGTGGTGAGCAGCACGCTCACCCCGGCCCCGGCCAGTTCGCCGACCACCTCCCAGAGCGCCTGCCGGCTGCGCGGGTCCAGCCCGGTGGTCGGCTCGTCGAGGAAGATCACCGACGGCTCGCCGACCAGGCTGGCGGCGAGGTCGAGCCGGCGGCGCATCCCGCCCGAGTAGGTGGCCGCCCGGCGGCCGGCGGCGGCGACCAGGTCGAACCGCTCCAGCAGCTCGTCCGCCCGCCGGCGGGCGGCCGCCCGGGTCAGCCCGCTCAGCCGGGCCATCATCTCCAGGTTCTCCCGGCCGGTCTGCCCGTCGTCGACCGCCGCGTGCTGGCCGGCGAGGCTGATCACCCGCCGTACCCGCCGCCGGTCGCGGAGCACGTCGTGCCCGTCCACCCGGGCGGTGCCGCCGTCCGGCGCGGTCAGGGTGGCCAGGATCCGCACGGTCGTGGTCTTGCCCGCGCCGTTCGGGCCGAGCAGGGCGTGGACGCTGCCCCGGGACACCCGCATGGTCAGCCGGTCGAGCACGGCGACCCCGCCGTACGACTTGCACAGGTCGACGGTCTCCACCGCCGGAGGTGCTGTCATGTCTCACCCTCCGTGTTCTGCGTATAGCATACGCTATACTGCGTAGACCATACGCAGAAGCTAGGATGGACGTCAAGACCTGGACCGAGAGGTGAGGATGAGCGACTCCGACGTCGACCTGCCCGAGAGCATCGAGCTCGCCTGGGGCCTGCGCGAACGCCCCGGCAAGGGGCCGAAGCGGAGCCTCACCCTGGACCAGGTGCTGGCCGCCGGGATCCGGGTCGCCGAGGCCGACGGTCTGGCCGCGGTGTCGATGAGCCGGGTCGCGGGTGAGCTGGGCGTGGCCACCATGTCGCTGTACCGCTACGTGCCGGCCAAGCACGACCTGCTCGAACTGATGGCGGACGCCGCGTACGGGCCGCCGCCGCAGGCCCGCCGGCCGGACGAGGGGTGGCGGCCCGCGCTGGCCCGGTGGGCGTCGGGCAACATCGAGGCCATCCGGCGGCACCCCTGGATCCGGCACGTGCCGGTCGGCGGCCCGCCGATGGGCCCGAACCAGGTGCGCTGGCTGGAACACGGGCTCGCCACGCTGCGCGGCACCGGGCTGCACGCCAACGAGCGGGTCTCCACCGTCCTGCTGGTCAGCGGGTACGCCCGTAACTGGGCGTCGCTCACCGCCGACATCGCCGAGGCGGCGGCCCGGGCCGGGCAGAGCCCCGAGGAGCTGGGCGTGCGCTACTGGCAGCAGTTGGACCGGCTGACCCGCGGCGGCTCCTACCCCGAGATCCGGGGCCTGCTCACCGAAGAGGTCGTGGAGGACACCGAGGAGTTCGACGCCGAGTGGCGGTTCGGCCTCGACCGGCTGCTCGACGGCATCGAGGTGCTCGTCCGGGAGCGCTCCGCGACCGCCTGAGCCCCGGCGACCGAGCGCCGGGCGAAAGCGGTGCTGCGACCGCCGTGGAGAATGGAGCCTCGACGGGGAGGAGGGGGCGGCGATGCTGCAGGCGAGCGCGGTCGACACCACGCTGGTGGCCCCGGCCGACCGCTTCGGCATGTGGCTCGACCTGGTCGCGCGCTCCACCGCACCGCTGCGGATCCGCACCGACCACGCGCACGATTTTTCCGCCCGGGCCGAGTTCATCGACCTGGGGCCGATCCAGCTGGCGACCTACCGGTACCCCTCACTGGACGCCACCCGCACCCGCAGGCTGGTCCGCCAGTCCGACCCGGAGTGTTACCTGCTGGCACTGACGGTGGACGGCGAGAGCGCGGCCGGCCAGGCCGGCCGGCGCAGCAACCTGGGGCCGGGCGACTTCACCTTCTACGACGGGTCCCGCCCGCACGACGTCAGCCACCACGGCGCCGACCACGGGCAGCGACCGGCCAGCTCGGTCGTGGCGATCATCCCGCACGCCGCGCTGCCCCTGCCGCCGCAGCGGCTGACTCCCCTGCTCGGCAGCCGGATGTCCGGCACCGAGGGCATCGGCGCCCTGCTGGCCCAGTACCTGCTCCAGGTGACCACCCGCCCCGAGCAGTACCACGCCAGCGACGCCGTCCGGCTCGGCACGATCGGGCTCGACCTGGCGTCCACGATGCTCGGCCGGCACCTGGTCGCCGAGGACGCCGTTCCGGCCGAGGTGCGCCGCCGGGCCCTGCTCACCCAGATCCAGACGTACGTCCAGCGGCACCTCGGCGACGCGACGCTGAACCCCCAGGTGATCGCGGACGCCCACCACATCTCCCTCCGGACGCTGCACCGCCTCTTCGAGGCCGAGGAGGGCACGGTCGCCGGCTACGTGCGCGACCTGCGGCTGGCCCGCTGCCGCCACGACCTGCTCGACCCGAGCCTGCGCCACCAGCCGATCCAGGCCATCGCGGCCCGCTGGGGATTCCGGGACAAGGCGCACTTCAGCCGGGTGTTCCGGGCCGCCCACGGCGTGACGCCACAGGCGTGGCGCACCATGCGGGCCGAGCCGGCACGGATCGTCAACCGCTCGGCGTCCGCAGTCAACTCGGGCCCGGCAGACTGACCACCAACGCGGTCGACCGCCGGCGCTGCCGCCCGGCCCGGTCGTCCGCGAACGGGGGCCGTGGCGAGGCGCCCGCCGCCCAGGCGGCGGCGGGCGGCCGCCCGGTGGCGCCCGGCGACGTCCTGACCCCCGGCTCCGTCCCGTCCCCCCAGCGTCGCGGCGGAGCCGGTCAGGCCTCCTCCAGCAGCTCCAGCACCACCCGTTCGGCCTCCTCGCGGGGCGCGCCCGGATCCACGGGCACCACCACGCCGTCGTGGTAGAGATCGACCACCCGGGGGTCGACGTAGGACGTCCGGGCCACCGTCGGGGTGTTGCCGAGCAACTCGGCGACCTCCCGCATCACCCCGGCGACCGCCCGCCTGCGGGCGGTGGCGGAGCGCTGCGACCCGACCGTGGCCAGTTGGGTCGCCGCCAGCACGGTGGCGTGCCAGGTGCGGAAGTCCTTGGCGGTCATCTCCCCGCCGCTCGCCACGCGCAGGTAGTCGTTGACCTCGTCGCTGCGCACGTCGCGCCAGTCCCGGCCGTCCCAGTAGCCGAAGAGCCGCTCCGCCCGGCGGCGCCGGCGACGCAGGTTGGTCAGCACCTGGCACAGCTCCGGGTCCTCGATGCGGCGCACCTGCTCGATGCCGCCCTTGGCGGGAAACTCGAAGACCACGCAGCCGCCCCGGGACCGGGCGTGTTCCGGGCGCAGGGTGGCCACCCCGAAGGTGGGGTCGTCGCCGGCCGCGTACTGGTCGCTGCCGACCCGGAACATGCCCATGTCCAGCAGCCGGGTCACCGTGGCCAGCACCCGGTCCCGGCACAGGCCCCGGCAGTGCAGGTCCTCCGCCACCCGCTTGCGCAGCACCGGCAGCCGGCGGGCCACCTCCAGCACGTGGTCGAACTTCGCCTCGTCCCGCTTCTGCCGCCAGAGCGGGTGGTAGAGGTACTGCTTGCGCCCGGCGGCGTCGATGCCGGTGGCCTGGATGTGCCCGTTGGGGTACGGCGAGATCCAGACGTCCTGCCAGGCGGGTGGGATGACCAGGTCGCTCAACCGGGCCAGCTCGTCCGGGTCACGGACCGGCTCGCCGGCGGGGTCGAGGAAGAGCCAGCCCTTGCCGCGCCGGCGGCGCCCGTACCCCGGCCTGCCCGGATCACTACGCCGCAACCGCACCGGAGATCCGCACCGCCCGTTCCACCTCGTCCACGGCGGCCAGCACCTCGTCGACGCCGACGGCCGCCAACGTCGGGTGGCTTCCTACCCCGTCCCAGCCCGGGTCATCCCTGGTCGCGGCCCAGATCACCCGGTGCCACGGCCGGCCCGGCGGCGGCCCCCACCGGGCCGGGGAGACCGGGCCGAAAAGCACCACCGACGGGGTGCGGTAGCCGGTCGCGAGGTGCGCCACCCCGGTGTCGCCGCTGACCACCAGCCGGGCGTACGCGACCAGCGCCGCGAGGTCGCCGATATCCGTCCGGCCGGCGAGCACCGCGTCGTCGG